>DATFEX010000026.1:0-12886 GCA_035250685.1 Nitrososphaeraceae archaeon
AATGGACAGATTGACGAAAACTGTGATGTAGGTAATCCTCCAGAAGGAGACGATTCTCCGTCAGGTGATCCTGAATTGGAAATCTGTGGAGATAGTCAGGATAATGATGGTAATGGACAGATTGACGAAAACTGTGATGTAAGTGATCTCGAACAGGATGTCAGCCAATCAAGTGACAGTATTGACATGGGAGACACCGTCAAATCAGACGATGAAAAAAAAAGCCCTGACAAATTTGGCGTAACCAAAATTTATCCAAATAAAAAAGATGGTGAACAATGGTATCTGAATTCTAATCCCAACAGTGATTCTAGGTTCTCACCGCAAACTACTATGACAAAGAATTCTGATGGTTCATTTAAAATAAAATCAACAAAGGTAAGAATGGGAGTCTTTACATCCTCTGGATTTAACCCTGAAGAAATCAAAACCCTAAATCATGACAAAATTGCTTTAGCTGGGTATATGCAATCACCAAACGACTGGAAGGATGTGGAAATTACTGGATATGTCAAGCTTAACAGTGGTGATAATGACAATTTTGTGTGGTATGCTAGAGGAGCAAGACACACAGGTTACGGCTCGCTACCAGGCTGCGAAGGCGTGGCTTACAAAGGTGATCTATTCTTTGATGGTTCGACCAGATTCTCGAAGGAACAATGGCATTCAGGAGGTTATGTCTTTGGAGAATTTGGAAAAAATATTGGACCTATTGAGGGAAAATGGGTAGGACTTAAGGTGATAATGTATAACATTGTTCAAGATGACAAAACAGCGGTGAAACTAGAGCTATGGGTAGATAAGAAGAACAATGACGAGTGGATAAAAGCTGCAGAAAAAATAGACAAAGGCGGGTGGGGAAATACAGGAACTGAATGCGGCGGAAAACCTGATCAAGTAATTACATGGGGTGGACCAATCGCTTCATTTAGATGGGATGGTGCTACAGATGTAGACATAAAGAAATTTAGTGTCAGGGAAATTGCACCTCACGTCTAAGTTAAGCCTATTTGTCAGAATTACAATGTTAATTGCAATAACAAAATTAATAAGAAAAACAAACACTATATCAAGTGAAGTAATATTAATGCCATTATCATCCAAATTAAGATTTGCTAGGATTGGTGTATACTAATGACCTTGCAAGAGCAAACTTCTCGGTATTCAGAGGTTGAAAAAACCAAGTGGGTCGCAAGGGTACTGATGGTTATAGCTGTTGGGTGTGTTCTAGCAGCAAAGGTTTATTTTACAATATCGCTCGTTGATCCGTTTGTAGGAATCTACAGTTTACTAACTAGTTTTGTCCTCTTATGCATTCTCGCACTTTCATATTTCAAATATAAAGATCCATATTTGAGTGCGAAAAATGTAGACGTTTCAAATGGTCCATTGATAAGTATAGTAGTACCAGCGAAAAATGAAGAAAAGAACATTCGAAATTGCGTTCAATCTTGTTTGAATCAGACATACATGAATAAGGAGATTATTATTGTAAACGACGGTAGTACTGATAAAACCGGAGAGGTTCTCGATGAAATGCGTAAAGAAAATAGAACTGGTAGTTTTCGAATTTTACATCTTTCTAAAAGTGTGGGAAAGAAAAGGGCAGTTGAAGCGGCCAGCGAAATTGCTCGTGGAGAAATATACGCATTTATGGACAGTGACTGTGATATGGCATCAGATGCTGTTGAGAAAGCTGCAAAAATATTTCATAATGATAGGAAGTTAGGTGCATTAACCTGTCATGGGCGGGTCAGGGATGCGCAACGTGGTAACACGATTGAAAAATTCCAACAAGTATACATAGATATATCTTGCAGATCAATTAAGGCTGCAGAGAGTTCCTTTAAGTCAGTAACGTGTTGTTCGGGTTCACTCAGCTTTTATAGAAGAGTTGCTATTCAAGACTTTATTCACGACTGGGCAAACGACCGATTTTTGGGAATAGATTTCAAATTCTGTACTGATAGAAGAATGACTGCGCATATCCTGGGAACTCGAACTACTCTTGATTCTCTGAACGATAAGAGACAACATCAACACATGCCTATCCTGCAAACTGGAGAGGATGATATTGAAACGATGAAAAAATCATTGGATCCCGATGTTGAATTTTCAGACCGCCCCATAAAATGGAATGTAGAATATTCTAACAGCATTAAAGTAAACGTAGGCGTTCCAAAAAGCTTCGAATCACTGGCTAGACAACAAATAAGGTGGAAGAAGAGTTTTATTCGAAGTCTTTTTGCAACCGGTGGAATTTATTGGAAAAGACCTTCTTTCGCTGCACTTTTGTACTATATTCAAACTGCAATGAAGCTTATCAGACCATATATCTTGTTCTACACTATTGCGATTTTACCTATCAAAGGTGATTATGCCTCTGTAGTATTTTGGATCGCAGGTGTTATGTTTACAGGAATGATCTATGCGGTAGAATACAGATTGAGAAACCCAGATGATGGATTATGGTTGTATAGACCACCCTTTACGTTTATTACTACTTTTGTGTATACTTGGTTTCTAATATATTCTGCAATAACCATAAGAAACAGGAGCTGGAGGTAATTAAAACATGATTTTCTTTTTCGACAGCCTCATCCTTACTGCTAACAAGTGATTCTATTTTTGGCATATGTTACTGCAGTACTTGTTACCTTTATTATGATAGTAGGTTTTTCAGTAATAATGATGAAATTTACCGGATATTGGCCATGTAAGATTGGTGAAGTATTTCAAGTAAAGGACATTAGTTGTGACAAAAATCTATCACAAAACATTGGCGTTGTTCTAAATTCAAGTAGTATTACTTTACCTTTTGATTTTCCACTACTATCTCTTCAAAATATCTCACAACAGTGATTTCAGATACCTTCGGCATTTTAATTCGCTTACCCATCGCCATATCTAAGATCATCGCTGGAAAGTTCGCACCGGCCAGTGCCGTAAAAATGGTGCCACCACCTAACCGAGGATTTACTTCAACTAATTTAAGAGTGCCTTCATTAGATTCCTTCATCTGAATGCAACACGGCCCTTTTATTTTTAGATATTTTGCGATTGATTTGCATGTTTCAGAAATTTTTTCATCCTTGATAATTTTCCCAATAGTAGAGATTCCAGCCTTTGTCTGAACTCTAACTCTAGGAACGGCAATTATGGGTTCACCATCTAAGTCTGACAGAACATCTATTGTGTATTCAGTACCGGGCAAATATTCTTGGAAAATCATTTCAGGTTGTTTTGATCGAACGTACTTCAAATCCAGCTGATTTTCTAATTTGAAAATGTCCTTACTTCCTTTTCCGTATCTGGGTTTTGCAATTAATGGAAAATCTGCTATTTTGTTTGAGTTCAACGTGGTGAGAGGTAAATCAAATTTTTTTGAAAGATAGTGGTATGTCTCCATCTTATCTCTGCAAATTTCCATAGTCTTTTCGTCACTCACAACAGGTAATGCGCCCAACTTCAATAATTTTTTCTTATTCTTGCTATAGTGATAAATGTCATATCCTGAGGACGGCATTAGAACACTAATCTTATGCTTTGTTATTATTTCAAAAAGGCCAGGCAAGTACAATTTGCTTTCTATTTCTGGTAACAGTTCATGTGCATCAGACATATAGAATCCGGCTGAAATAGGATTTGTGTCCGTACTAACTATCCTTACTGGATATTTTACCATTTTCAGAGATTTTATTGTGTTAATCGCAGCGGGAGCAGAAGCACCTGGCACCAAAATAGCAGAATTAGACAATTTCAACTAGTAATCCTTATCCAAATTAAAATTTTGTTTGGTATCATATAAAAATTTTGAAAGAAATTAAATATGCATTCAGATAATTAATACTCGCTTGCTCGACTTAAAAAAAGACTATCACGTTCATAGCAATTACAATGATCATTCACCTCAAGAATTATCGATTGAAAATGTAACAAGACAAGCAGAAAAAATTAACTTGACTACACTTGCCTTTGCAGAACATGTAAGAAAGACTTCTGATTGGATACCAAAATATCTAGAAGAAATCGACAGAATGGCCTCATCTGGAACGAAGTTAACCATAATTTCAGGGTTTGAAGCGAAAATCCTTAAGGATGGAACTGTTGATTTTCCCATTGAATATGAAGGACATTTTTTGATTGCCAGTTTTCATTCAAGGTATAACAACAAACAAGATTGGCTCTCTGCACTCAAATCAGCAATTACTCTGCCGTATGTAAATGTTATTGGCCACTTAGCTCCCGAAGAATCATTTGATTTGACTGATGATGAACTATTACAATTATCTCAATTATTAAGAAGTAATTCAAAGACAGTAGAAATTAATGCAAAATATCAAAGACCACCTATGAAATGGATAAGAATTTTTAAGGACAATAATGTTAACTTTCACTTGGGTAGTGACGCACATAATTTGACTGAAGTCGGCAATTTTAGCACTATTACCAATTTAATAGAATATATCAATCAATAGCATGGGCCGTATGAGTCAAACGCCTTTTGCAATAATCAATACCGCAAAGATAGGCACAACTGCAATCGGTAATAGTGCTAAACTAAGTATCAACAGTTCTTACTCAGAATACAGAACAACATTGGGAATTAATTTTCATTTGAATAAATTGGTAATTAATTAGCCAGTATGTCTTTGAATGTAAGTCTAAATTGGTAATAAACAACAATCTTTAAATTATATAAACAGGTTATAGAAGAGAGATTTTTCGCTTACATGACTAAGATAGTAATCATAGACTCTCAGATCGCTGGTATTTCTGGCGACATGCTCTTAAGTAGTCTTATTGATGCTGGAGCAAATAAAAAAAAAGTCATTGATTCAATTTATGCGTGCCAGGAATATTTTAAAGGGGCCAAAATACGAAAAGTTGACTTTGTGAAAACTACCTCTTATGGCATATCATGTACAAAATTATTATTTGATTATGTAGATTCCGCACATTCGCGTGCGGGAAGTGAAGTATACAAGGCTATTTCATCTTGCAGCGATTCATTAAACCTTTCAAATGTAGCAAAATCATTTGTTCTTAATTCTTTAAAGAGAATAATTCTTGCAGAATCAAAAATTCATGGAAGTAGTTATTCCAGAGTCCACCTGCATGAAGTATCAAGTATTGATACTGCAGCGGATCTTATTGGTACCGCTGTTGCCTTGGATAATTTGAAAATACTTTCAAAAAAATTTTATTCTACTGATGTCGCCGTAGGTAACGGATTGCTAACGTTTTCTCACGGAGTTGTTCCAAATCCTGCTAACGCCATTCTTGAAATTTTAAAGGGTAGTAATATATTACTAGTACCTGGTAAACTTGATGGAGAGCTTACAACGCCCACAGGTGCGTCCATGTTAGTCAATTTGGGTTCTGAGCATATTTCTCAATATCCACCGATCATTCCTGAAAAAATAGGAAATGGTGGCGGCCAAAAGGAGGGTAAAAATGTTGCAAACATACTTAGAGTAGTGATCGGAAACTCAAATTCAAATTTGGAATATACATCTGAGAGTATTTATGAACTCGAGACGAATGTTGATGACGTTACCGGTGAAATAATTGGAAATATGATAGATGTGCTTTACGAAAACAATGCAAAAGACGTCACAGTCTTGACTGGAATATCCAAGAAAAATAGACCGTCATTTGTAATCAAGGTATTATCAGATAAATCAAATAAAGACCCTCTTATTCAAATTCTCTTGAATGAAACAGGTTCCTTGGGATGTAGAGTAAATGAAATAAATAGGATAACAGTACCAAGATCTCTTATTACGCTACCAATATCAATTGAGAATCGCAAATTTGAAGTCAAGGTAAAGATTTCAAAAAGTACAAATGGTTTGATTAATAGTATGAAACCAGAATACGACGATATCAAAAAAATTTCAAGGAGTCTAAAAATACCATACAAAAAAATCTTTGATACCGTGCATCAAGAATTAAAAAGAAAATACAAGTGATAACAAATTTGGAAGATAATCTTTTTCATCAATTAGTAACATGGTTTCACAACCGGAATGAAAAGGTCATAGTGGCATTATCCGGAGGAGTAGATAGTGCGGTTGTAGCAATGGCGGCAAAGAAAGCACTGGACAAAAATGCAATTGCCGTTACTGCAGATTATAATACTCTATCGGAAGAAGAACTAACGTCTGCAAAAAGAGTGGCAAAGGAAATTGACATTGAACATAAAATAATAAAATATAATGAATTAGATAATACTGAATTTGTAAAAAATGACAGATTGCGATGTTATCATTGCAGGACTGAATTGGCCACATATTTGTCCAATGAAGCAAGGCAAATGGATGTTGACCTGATAGTAGATGGCACAAATACTGATGATCTAAGTGATTATCGTCCAGGTATTAAAGCCATGAAAGAGAACGGAATCAAGAGTCCACTTGTAGAGCTAGGAATTAATAAGCAAGATGTAAGAAATATTGCCAAATCAAATAATTTGTCAGTTTATGACAAACCATCAAATTCATGCTTGGCATCTAGAATACCGCAGGGTAATCCTGTAACACTTGAAAAACTAAAAAGAATAGAAACTGCAGAATCATTTATCAAATCTATTTTTAAAGTCAAGCAGGTAAGAGTCAGAGATCATCAAGACGTTGCAAGGATCGAGGTTGGGAAAGAAGAGTTAATAGATATGTTTGACTTGGAAAAGATTTCAAAGATTGATTCTAAATTAAGAGAATTGGGCTTCAAACATATAGCGCTTGATCTATCAGGCTACAAGAATAGAGAAAATCTCTACAGTCATTCATCTACTTCATCTAACCATACATCGTAATTCGGTAATTACCGTTCGTTAATGAAAAAACAACAAGGACGTTATCCTATAGAAAGATTAACATTGTGTTGAACATCAAATTAGACTTATGGCAAACCTAAAAGAAGGAGATGTAGCACCTAATTTTGAATTACCTGATATCGACATGAATATGCACAAACTTGGAGAGTTTAAAGGCAAGAATACTTTGCTGGCTTTTTTTCCGGCAGCAGAATCTCCAGTGTGTACAACAGAAATGTGTGTATTCAGAGACTCATTGAGTGAATTTGAAAATAACAATACTGCAGTTGTAGGTATTTCAGTAGACGGTCCATTTGCTAATAAAATATTCAAAGAAAACAGACACCTGAATTTTCCACTATTAAGTGATTACAAAAGAGAGACCATTGGTAACTATGGCATAGTGATGAAGGATCTTGGACCTTTGAAGGATTATAATGCTGCAAAAAGATCTGTTTTCTTGCTAGACAAAAATGGGGTAATAAAGTATATTTGGATTTCAGACAACCCATTGATTGAACCAAATTATGATGAAATAAAGAGTAAATTAAAAGAAATCAATAATTAAAGAGCGAGTTTAAGATCCCGGATTGAAAGTATCCGGGAATCGGAATTTATTATTCTATTCTATTACAGCTACAACATCGTTTCTCGAAACAGTATCGCCTATCTTTACTTTGGTGTCTTTAATTTCCCCATCTTTATGTGCTTTTACAGCAACTTGCATTTTCATAGACTCAAGTACTATTACAGAATCGCCCTTTTTTATTTGGTCTCCTACGTTGACCATAATGGACACAACTCTTCCGGGAATTTGACTTAATAGTTTGTTTTCTCCAGAAGCTGAACCACTTAATGCCATGGATTTCTCCAAAATTTCAGTCAATTTTGAATGCTTTTTAAGAATTATTATTTCGCCGTTCATTAATATTTTGATCTGAGAGCTACCGTATTCAAGTATCTTGGCTGTCATATATGAATTATCTAAAATAAATTCAAGTGTACCGTTTTTAAGACCGATTACCTTGATGGAATATTCTTTGTTATTTATATTAGCAACAATCTTGCCGTTACCACTCGACTCCTTTATTGATCCAGATAGTACATTGTCCTGGTTATCTATCTTAAATTCCATTTTTGTTATTACCTGTCCTTACCCAGTTTGACAAAGAGAATTCTTTTGATGAATTTCCTGCTTTGTACTGTCCTTTCAGATATTCAGAAAAAAGCAATGCGGATGCGATGGCGGCATCAGATTCCTTTAGTTGTTTTGCTTTAAGCTCAGTTTGCATTACATTTAACATATCATATTTTTCCAAATAATCAGTCGCGATCTTTCCTTCAATAAAATTCTTCTCGTTCATTATTGTTTTGTATAATGGAATAGTTGTGCTTATACCCTCTATCAAAAATTCATCCAATGCGTTAGACATTCTTACTCTTGCTTCATTAAAATTTTGTCCCCAAGTTATCAATTTTGCGACCAGTGAATCATAATATCCTGAAACGTTGCATCCAGGATACAGATATGTATCCACTCGGACACCCGCTCCATATGGAAGATTACAATCCGGGACTAGTCCTACTGAGGGCACAAAGTCATGGAATGGATCTTCCGCATTTATCCTGCATTCTATTGCTGAACCATTCATACTCAGATCGTCCTGTTTAAATGGTATATCTTCACCACATGCAATTTTTATCTGCAACTTTACAAGGTCGATACCCGTTACTAATTCTGTCACTGGGTGCTCTACTTGAAGGCGAGAGTTAACCTCTATAAAATAAAAGTTACCTTTCTCATCTCTCAAAAATTCAGCTGTACCTGCATTAAGATAGTCCACTGATTCTGCGGCCCTCACAGCTATTTCCCCTATCTTTGATCTAGTTTTTTTGTCCACAACAGATGACGGAGAAAATTCGATTAATTTTTGATGACGCCTTTGGATTGAACATTCTCGTTCAAATAGGTGTCTTCCGTTTCCACTCGAATCCCTGGCAAGTTGAAATTCAATGTGTCTTATCCCTTGCAAAAACTTCTCTACATATAATCCAGATTTACCAAAGGCAGCTCTTGATTCGGCAGCTGCCATTTCAAATTCTTCTCTAAGTTTCTTTTCATCATCTGCAAAACGGATACCTCTACCACCACCACCGTATGCTGACTTTAGTAAAACGGGATATCCAGCTTCTTCAGCTATTTCAACAGCCTTGTCAACTTCTTCTAATATATCATCACTCCCAGGTATTGTTGGAACTTCTGCTTTTTTCATGATTTCTTTACACTTCATCTTATCACCGGTAAGTGCCATCGCTTGACTAGTTGGACCGATAAAGATAATCCCCTTTTCTTCGCATTTAGCTGCAAAAGTTTCATTTTCAGAAAGAAATCCATATCCTGGATGTATTGCTTCTGCTCCGGCACTCACTGCAATTTCAATTATCCTGTCAATGTTAAGATAGCTTTTGGTGGGTGCTGGAGGACCGAGATAATATGCTTCATCGGCACTTTTGACATGTTTTGACTTCAAGTCCTCGTCGGAGTAAAGGGCAATGGATTTTATCTTCATTTCTTTGCAAGCCCTTATTACCCTTAATGCTATCTCTCCTCTATTAGCAATTAAAATGCTTGAGATTAATTTTCCCAATTTCTATTTCCCCTAAAGATTAATGTTACCATGTTTCCTTACCGGCCTTGATTCTCTCTTATTTTGTAATACATTTAAAGCCTTTACCATCATGATTCTAGTTTCAATTGGATCGATAACAAGATCAATTATTCCCTTTTCTGCAGCAATGTACGGATTTGCAAATTTCTGACGATACTCCTTTGCCAATTTCTTTTTGATTTCAATTGGATTCTTGGAGTTCTTAAGGTCCTTCCGATGTACAATTGTTATGGCGGCCTCAGGACCCAGTACAGCAATTTCAGCAGTTGGCCATGCATAATTAATGTCTGCCCTTAGGTTCTTGCTACCCATGGCAATATATGCCCCACCATAAGCCTTTCCAATTATACAAGTTACTTTTGGAACTGTTGCTTCGCAGTAAGCGTATAATAATTTGCTTCCATGTCGTATGATACCATTATGTTCCTGATCAGTTCCTGGCAAATATCCTGGTGTATCAACCAGAGTAACAATTGGGATGTTGAAGCAATCGCAAAATCGAATGAATCTAGCAGCTTTAGTTGAAGAGTTGATGTCCAAGGCACCAGCAAGATACATGGGTTGATTGGCAATTATTCCAATTGCTTTACCATCAATCCTTGCAAAACCAACTAGAATATTCTCTGCAAAATTTTCGTGTACTTCAAGAAAGTCACCTTTATCGACAAGGAGCTTTATAATTTGCTTCATGTCATATTGTTCATAAGGATTTTCCGGTAATATTTTTGAAAAATCGGGTTCTAGTCTATTAGGATCGTCTTGGGATTCGACTACTGGTGAAACTTCAAGATTATTCTGGGGAATAAATGAAATCAACTTTTTAATCTTGTCCATGCATTCGTACTCATTTTGTGCAACAAAATGAGCTACACCAGATTTGGTTGAATGAGTTCTTGCACCTCCAAGATCCTCAAAAGAAACTTCCTGACTTAGAACTTCTTTTACTACTTCAGGACCCGTTACAAACATTTGACCAATATTTTCAACCATTATAACAAAGTCTGTCATGGCCGGTGAATAAACCGCCCCTCCAGCACAAGGACCAATACTTGCGGTAATTTGTGGTATTACACCAGAAGCCATGGTATTTCTGAAAAATATGTCACCATAACCATCAAGACTCATTACCCCTTCCTGAATTCTTGCACCTCCAGAGTCCAAAATGCCAATGAGCGGGGCGCCTACCTTGATTGCATGATCCATAAGTTTTACGATTTTCCTTCCGGCCATTTCACCAAGTGATCCTCCTAAAATTGTAAAATCATAGGCATAAACAAACACCTGTCTTCCGTTGACAGTGCCAAAACCAGTAATGACACCGTCACCATAGAATTTTGTCGCATCAGCATCATTAGATCTGTGAACAACATACTTGTCTATTTCGATGAAAGAATTACTGTCGAGAAGTAAATCCAGTCTTTCTCTTGCAGTTAATTTCCCTTTTGTGTGTTGAGCTTCAATTCTTTCTTGGCCTCCTCCTGTCTCCGCTTGTTTTTTCATTTCATGCAGACGGTTTATCTTTTCATCGTGCATAACAATTTTAAACAGCATATATTCGCATATAAATTCATTATAGCTAACGTAGTTCTACCTAACTATACAGAGCATATTTTACCCAAAAAATATTAAAAAGTTAGACGTTTTAGAAATTATTCTCTTAAACCGGCCCTTCCGCCTTTTGCTCGTCGGAAGTAGTTCATGCCTAGATTATAATTTTCATATAGTGACTCTAATGATTCAATCTCAGACAATAGAGTATCAAGTTCAGTTTTAGAGACGTTGGGATCATTTTTCATTTTGCCATATTTTTCAGTCTTTTCAGCGAGGAGTTTTCCAACGTTCTGTTCATATTCGCTAGACATGAAGCTTAGAGAATTTTTCTGAGTTTAATGTTTTTCTATTCATTTTCTATTGTCCTTGATACTTCTCTTACCATTACATCAGCTTCTTTTTCTGATGTAATGGTAAGTCTAATCAAGTCCTCATATTGGTTTGAATTTGACAAAACTTGCCTTAGAGGCTCAAAGTAAAAGGATCCAAATGTGCTTCTTGAAGTATGAAAATACTGTGCCAGAATTCGAAGTGTCTTTCTCAAGCCCTGGGCCCTTGAAAAGATGCCCATGTTTTCAAAACCAATACTGTATCTGTTATATCGAATATACTTGTTTCGTGACTCGTAAAATAATGATTTTGTCAGTATAAGCGGAAAATACCTTAATATCTTCCAGTTTCTCATCGCAAGAGACCTGCCCAATACTACATCCAACTCTGATAGTCGGTCTAAAAGCACAGATAGAGTTGGAATTTCAATCTTGGACATGACAATGCTTGAAAAAAAAGCCGCCAGTATGTCCTTCCGTCGATCTTCGGAAGATTGACCAAACCTAGGATCTGAATAAGAGATATCGGCCCTCTGAACTATATCCAGGGCTTCTTCAAATGTGTTGGCAGAAAAAAATTTACCAATCATGTTTTCAACATCGATATCTACCACTGGATTTTTGGTCGTAGCATATCCGGCCTTCATCGCCTGTGCTGCATTCAAAAGAGACCGAATATCACCAAAACTATTACGTACAACTGCCATTCTGTTTTCAACATCCATTGATGCGTTTTGAAGTCTCAGTATCTTATCTAAATAAAGCATTGAAAGTCTTGGAGGGATTGGAGAGAACGTAATTGTTTTTGAAACTTTGGAAATTTTCTTTATTGACTCATTTGACTTGTTTGCAGCCATGATTACCCTTATGGAGGGCTCTTTGAATAAGTCTATCAAGAAATCCAGTCCTCCTGAATCTTCCCTGTTTGAAATCCCATCCATCTCATCCAGAAAAAGTAGAAAATTCTTTCCAGTTAGACTAGAATTTGAAAATATTGGAGAAATGACCTGTGCAAGTAAGTTCTTATTTCGGGTATCACTAGCATTCAGTTCAATCAGATCAATATCAAGTTCCCGACATAATGCATGAACAAATGACGTCTTACCTACACCTGGTGGCCCTACGAGTAAGAGAGGCTTTGAGCCATCAGACCATTTTACCAACCATTCTATTACTTTCTTCCTAGAGCTTTCATTTCCCACAAAATCTGATGTTTTTGGCTGGATCATAATAAAATCACCAATAATATTTGGATCTTAGTACAATCATTTAGAATTTTTGATACTTATTGAAAGATTCTTTTGGAAATAGGGAAACAAATCTCGGCGCTTCATTACGTTAAACCAGAATTCATTATAGTGACTTACTGTCAGAAACAAAAATTTCAAAAATGGTTTTATAGTTACCTCTTCTGGTAGCATCTCAAGTGCAATCCTTGCTTCATCCAAATATATTTCACTTTTACTTAGAGTAAGTTCAAATGCCTTTTCAACATTATTTGTAACGATGGAATAGTACAG
>DATFEX010000027.1:0-9629 GCA_035250685.1 Nitrososphaeraceae archaeon
TTATATCTTTTTATATTAGACCCTCTCGTTATATGTCGGTCAAATTTGACAAACCCAGAATTAACCACAATACAAATCAAAAAATCAACAAGAAATACACTAAAGCATCTTGCCCGAAAGGACGAAAATTACGACGACTTGATAAATCAACTTTTGAAAAAGGAGGTAACCAATAATTTTTAAAAAACGCCATTGGGGGGACAACCCCAACAGCAGGTGCAGAAAGGACAATCACCAAATACAGGATGGTTTGGTAACTGTTGAAAGATAATACAAATTTACAGATTTTAAAGATTTCTCCATTTTGGGAAGATTTCAAAAAAGCCTTATGGTTAGAGAATCATGAAAAAGACCTAGACCCTAAGCAAACAAGCGAAGATTTTGATGTATATCACCAAACAGGTTGGAGGGCTGAATATTCCTAATGTCCAGACTTCGTATAATTATCAAGAAAAGTGTTACTCCAAAAAGTGAACTCTTCTATCCCATGATGCTAAAGGAAATGACGGATGAAGAAACTAAAGAATATCACCTAAAGAAGTTTGCCGAGTGGGGCAAGAAATGGGAGCAAGAATGTAAGGGAGAACTTGTCTTTGGAGTAGATGGTAACATTTACAGGAACGGTAAACTTTTAGGAGAAAATCCAAACTATGAGCAAAAAACATGGGTTCTTAGAAAGTTGAAGAAATCTACCAGTTGGAGGAGTTGTATTAAAGACGACTGATCCAATAGAAGAAGAATGGAATATTGTGTTCCCTAAAGAAGAACATACAGGTCAAGAACAGGTCACAAAGCAAGATATTGATTTTGTCATTCAAACCATCATAAAAGAGGCAGAACATGACAGAATTTCAATTAGACAATTATTTTACGGAATGGCTTCAGCATTTACAAAGATACCAATACCGCATAATGTTAATTCAAAAAATTCTGGTGCTGGAAAATCATATCTTTTGAATTTAGTTGCTGAATATTATCCATCAAAGAATGTAATGTTATTGGCTGGTGCATCTTCTAAGGCTCTATTACACAAAGAAGGTATAATGGTAATAAAAAATGAAGAAACTGGGATATTAGAAGAAGTTGAGCCAAGAATCGAGAAACTAGAACAAGAGTTGACAGTCCTTCAATCAGTGGAAAAGAAAACTCAGGATAAGCATAGAATCAAGGATATTGAGAAAGAAATCAGGTATCTTAAGAAACATCAACAAAAATTAATTGATTTAGATAATACAATAATAATAATTCAGGATACTCCAGAAGATTCCGTTTTAGTGAATATAATGTCTTTATTGAGCCAAGACAGTCAAAAAGACCAAGAATATATTTTCGCTGACAAGTCAGCATCAGGGCAAATAGTTCAAGGCTCTAACATTATTCGGGGTATGCCCGTTTTATTCACTACTAGGGTAATAGATGATACAAAACACGCAAGATTTGAAGAAACTAATCGAAGGTCAATAAACGTAACTCCGAATGTATCAAAGGAAAAAATTGAATCGGCTAATAACTTGATTGCTTCAAAATATGGTCTATTACCAAAAGAATATGATTTGCATGTTGTCAGTAAGGAGGACAAAGAGAAAGCAAGACAAATTATTTCAAAATTAGTTGATAAACTGAAATACCACACAAAATATTTGGGAGCAAAAGAATCGGGAGTTAAAATTCCGTTTGCTCAGTCAATAGCAAATTCTATTCCTAGTGATGATGTCTGGTCAATGACCGTAATGGACAGAATAATGCGTTACCTATCAATAATAACGAAGGTAAATATGGATGCTAGACCTAGATTTGTCAATATTGAAACA
Source organism: Nitrososphaeraceae archaeon (assembly GCA_035250685.1). Classification (GTDB taxonomy): domain Archaea; phylum Thermoproteota; class Nitrososphaeria; order Nitrososphaerales; family Nitrososphaeraceae; genus TA-21. The sequence continues at coordinate 1,812 of DATFEX010000027.1, forward strand.
GGAGCCATTTATCCTATTTCTACATTCGAAGACCTCAAAGAAACTTTAGAATTGATGGAAAGAGGGGGAAGTAATATTAGACCATATATTGCAGAATGGTATAACAAAGTTTTCAAACCTGCCTATAATGAACTGCCCGAAGAACCAAATACCAAAGTAGTAGATGATAAAATCAGAACAGAAGACCGCAAGGGTTTAACTTCTAATGAATTGGCTCAAAAGACAAAAGAGGTAATGAAAATTCCAAAGCCAAGTGCAGATCAAATACTCAAGAAGTATATCTATCCTCTACTAAATCAAGGAATAATAGACAAAGTGCAAAGTCAGATAAGCAATCGCAATAATCTGTATTTCCCATCCGATGAAGACCAAAATATCTTTTCCCTATTTTCCAACAATGATTTTAGACTGAAGGTTAGGAATGATGCTTTCTATCCATCAACAACGGTTCTTGAAACCCTTATTTCAGAAAACATCGAAGAAAAACATCACGCAGAAGACCCCCTAGAAAAAATTAAATTTCAAAATTATCGGCTTTTAGACCATGAAGGGAAGGAAATTAGTTCAAAGGAATTAGTTGAGAGGTATCTGTCAAATCCCCAGATATGTTTCATAGTTGGAGATTCTAATATCACTAGCGATATTAACAATCAGGTAGAGGACTAAAAAAAATATTTTTCTTATACCCCTTCTGCGTGATGTTTTTGGCAATGCTTTTCAATCTGGACACGAAATATAGGAAATAATAAAATGCTCAACAGAAATCAAATAAGGAAAATTGAAGATATAGATATTCCAACAGACCAAATCCAAAAAGTCAATGAATACAGACAACTACATAAAGACGGATGGATAGGAACTACAGAGTTCACACATTTTTTAAGAAGAGAAACAACAATAGAGGGTCTTTGTTGCCTTTGTATGTCGTTACCCACTAAATTAGTGACCTATAGAAGTGGATTCCAAGAACGTTATTGTGATAAACATCTTGACAGAATAAAAGACAATTTAGAATATAGCGAACATCTAATAATAAAATACAAATAGAAAAGAAAATGGAACCATATTTCAAATGCTATTATTGTTCATTTAAAACCGATATTGATAAGGAATACCAAAAACACGTAGAACAAAAACACAACTCAAATCCTTACCCGAACTTAAAAGAAATTAAAGAAAAAGGTTTGAAGGCTCAAGATAAATTATGGGAAGTATTTCCTTAACTCTTTGAAATAGACCGCAATTATCTTAATCTCTCCAAATTAACCTTTATTTAACGAATAAACCACAATTTAGGCAATAAGTTTATCTGGACATTTTACTCATAAAACAGTGTGTCTAAATACACTTACAGTGAACGACAAGACGTAAAATCTCTGGTAGCAACTCTAACAATAAAGCGAATACCTGAATCAGAAATCAGACAAGAAATCTATAGACAAACAGGTAAGACATTATCAAGGTCTGGACTGTTCAATGTTAAACAGGCAATTAAGAAAGAATCCTATTATTGGTATCAAAGATTAAGAGAAGGTAATTATGAATATATCCACGAGTTTTCAAGTCGTGTTAAAGAAATAGAAGATTTGATGAAAAGACACTATGAAATAATTGATAACAATAAAGATAATCCTACAGTTCAACAAAGGTCTTTAGAAGAGATTCACAAGTTATCAATTACTCTCAGCAACTTATACGATGTTGCCCCGTCTATTGTTGGATATTCAAAGCAAAACAAAGATTTTACAGGGAAAATTAATGGCGATACCTTACCAATATCACAGCAAGAAATCATCGTATAATCAAGATACAATCCATAAATCCGTTGATTTATCTATCTTTAAGAATAAACCATTTTGGATTTTAGATAAAGAAAAACATAAACAAGAATTTCTTTCAAAAAATGGTCAATGTTGCTTTAGTCATATTATTGGTTTACCTGAAAAGAACGGAAAAGAATATCCAATATTTGACTATGAAGTTGACATCATAAACAAAATTCAGAATAATAGAAACATTTGGATTAAAAAGGCAAGTGGAATTGGAATAACTGAATTAGTTTTACGTTATCTTGTTTGGAGAATCCTAAAAGATGATGAATTAGAATACAAATCTGTTTTCATAATTTCTGGAACTTTTGTGCATCACGCCAACGAACTAAAAGTAAGGATGGAAAATCTGTTTAGACAAAAATTTCCTTTTGTTAATTTAGATTCAAAGTTTACTGATTTGTGGATTAAAAACACAAACATCAAGATATTCCCTTCAAGAAATGTTAAAGACCTTAGAGGATATACAGATGTTTCTTTTCTTTTCATAGATGAGGCTGATTTCTTTGAAGAATCAGTCAATACGGAATTATTACATGCAATTACACGATACGAAGAAAAATCAAATTGCACTACGATAATGGTTTCAACACCTAACCGTCCAGATGGTCTTTTCCAATCAATAGAATACGATAAAAATTCAAAGTATGTCAAGATATTACTGCCTTATCAAATTGGACTGGACAAAATCTACGACAGACAATTCATAGAAAAGAAAAAGTTAGAACCTGAATTTCCAAGAGAATATGAATGTAAATATCTAGGAAAAATTGGGAATGTCTTTACTTCTTTACAGATAGATGAAACTGTAAATCAAGGCGAATCTTTAAAACAAATACCAATTTCAAATTATAATCTTCATTCAATAGGTATAGACTTTGGATTCGGTTCTTCAAAGACGGCTATTGTCATGACCGAACACCTAAAAGAAAATGGAAAAGACATTATCATTGTCAGACTTGCCGAAGAATATGAACATTCTAGTCCTCAGTATATAGTCGATAAATGTCATGAGTTATACGTAAAACACCTTAATACAATTTTCTTTGTTGACGGCTCCAATAGAGCGGGAGTTAACCTTCTAAAAGTTGCCTTTGATGAATCTCTTGATTGGGATAATTCGGACATAAATCCAGAAGTTATGAAAATTATCCCTGTTAACTTCAATACTGAGCATAAGAAAATGTTATCTCACTTGCATGTTATGGTTAACAAAAACTATCTAGCAATTCCGAAAGAACATGATAAATTAATAACGTCAATGAGGACGGCTTATGCTACAGAATATTCTCTAAATAAGGAACAGACTTCTTATAATGATTTATTGGATGCTCTTAGATTATCATTAAAAGGTTATCAAATAGAGTAAATTATTGCTTATTCGTGGATACCATCGTTTACATTGCCAATGCATCTTCTATATGTGTGATTTTTTTCATTAGGTTTTGTGGTTCGATTGTTATGGCATACTTCCAAGAATTATTTTTCGGATCCCAATCCATATAAAAACAGGCGGTTTTCAAATCAAAATTGTAGTCAAATATGTTTCTCTTCGTAGTATCATAATGTGTTCCAGTTGTCATTTCAGCAGTTGACACTTGGTCAATCCGTCCATGTTTTTGCTTTTTTGTTATAACCGTATTTTTAGAGGGAGAAGCCTGAGTTACTATTATCCCTCGAGGAATTATTCCGCAATCCTTAGGCAATATATCGAGTGCTGCCTTCATTTTCTTATTGTGTGCATTGCCTCGTTTCGGTTTGCCATATCCTAGTATCCAGCCGTCTATTTCATATTTGTCCTTGTTTCCTTTAATTGCTCTTTTTAACAATATTGCCTTTCCATACTCTTCTACAGCATACACATACAATCCAAGAGCATATTGTCTTATGATTTCGTTTTCATCATCACATAGGATTTTGGCACTCGCTAATAACCCCATTACGTTTTCTATGCATTTATTGTAACCCTCCCTTAATTCCCCCTCTGAAAAAGGATGGGGATACTTTTCGCACATATTCAATATGGCTAGGAATTTAATATGAGTAATAAAATTTTTCCAGAGATTTCTTAATTTGCTCAATGCTCTTATGTAGTTGGCATTTCTTCATTATAACTTAGCAATGTATGACCTTTCCTTAATGCATTTTTTAATTCCCTTTCTTTAATATCTTCATATTCTTCTTCCAGTTGCTCTAACCTGTTCTTTTTTCTTCTTGGATTAACACCTAAAAACTGGTTCTTTGAAATCTCAGAGGCATTATCAATTTTCTCTATAACATCTTTTATCTCGGCTTCTCTTTGAACTTCATTTATTGCATAGATAGACCCACAATAATGACACTGTAACCAATTTTCATGGTCTATCTCTACTTGATTATTATCGTATAACCTGTTTTTCAAAGGAGAATAAACATTAAACTCTAAACATCTTTTACAATATCTTACCTCTTCTTTTTCATCCTCGGTAAAATCCATAATCCCAATGTCACTTCTTTCTATAGGCATTTACAGTATAACTTAACCTCTTATGCTTAAATTCTTAATGGCATTATCTTTTTAATTAAGTAATACTAAACTTTCATTGTGTCTAAAGTTACCCAGACAAAAAGAAATGCCGATATTAAATTCAACGAACAAACAATACAAGAATACACAAAAGAAGGATTAGAACCTCCACGTTCTGAATTAGCAAGAAAAGAAAGGAATGATAGGTTTAAAGCAAAATTCAACGAAGAGAAAGGAAAGTTACGGATAACAATACAAACAATGCACAGACGACCTATTCAAACAGTAGGTAAAGACGGCAAGACCGTTACTAAGGATTATCTGACTTATGAAACAAAATATGAAGGACATGATTGGTTAGGAAATCCTATCCGAATTTTAGATAATATTGAAGGTATGCACTATAAACCCAAGTTCTACACTACAACAAAAATAGATCCAGAAACAGGGGAATACATACAAGAAAGAGAAAAATCTGGACAAGAAACCGTTTACACAATAGAACTAACAGAAAAAAACAGAAAAAAGATAATTGAAGATATAATAAATAAATCAAGTTCTAATCCTGAAGATATATTATACTATTATCATGTTCCTCAAACAACAAAAGGGGTTCCGTTCCGTTGTTCAATATACACTTATGACCAATTTATCAATTCTAGCATGGAAGAATTAGAAAACCTAGCAAGAAAAACACCTAGTCCAGTTCAACATTTAGTAAAAGATAGGAAGGATTATCATGGCTAGTAATTTCAGGGATCATTCTTCGGCTTTTTCTTTTTTCTTTCTTTCTAGTTCAGCGAGATATCTTTCTTCATCGTCTAATTTTCTTTCTTCATCCTCCAGAAATCTTTCATCCTCCTCTTTTCCCTCCTCCAGAAATTTCTCATAGTCATCTCCCTCCTCTAGGAATTCCTGAACGCGGCTGACGCCACCACAATATTCAAACATTATCATCGCGGCTCCACTTAGAAGAAGAATGATTCCATAAATTCGAAAGTTATCACCACTTAGAAATGTCGCAAATAATCCAATAATAAAAGCGATGACCCCAATATTCCAATACATTGTCCGCACTATACCCATCTGACTCTACCCCTTTTTTGTTTCAGTGAGAGGTAATGCTCTCCTTCTTTAGAATAATAGTTATTTTTCATTTTGTATGGTAATTTTATTTTTATTCATTCCTTCAATGAGATTATTTAATCCAAGTGCAATTTTACCAACTTGATCCTTCAGATTTTCAATATCATTGTTTTCAAGTTCTAGTCGTTTAACTTTAATCAACAGTCGATTTTCTTCATTAATTGTCAGGTTTTTAACTGCCTTCATGTATTCATCTAAAAGTTGTTTTTCTGAGGTTCTTACATAACTCGAATCGTTGCCTTTGAGATTATGACCTTCAAGTAACCATCTTCTTTCTGTGTTTACCTCTGAATTAACTAACTGTGAACTAAAGAATTTACGAAAGCCATGACATACAGCAACGTCCTTTCTGCAAGACGCTCCCTTTTTGGTTCCATTCTTGTCTAGTTTTTCTTGCCTTCTTAGACCCGCACGTTCAGATAGACTTGTCAGGATTCTGTCTATTGTTTCGGTTCTTACCTTTTTTGGATGCGATATTACAAATGGATTCTTAATGTCAAATTGCTCCCTTATCAGTGGAGATTCTCCGTTTATTTCCTCCCCGCATCTTTTTCTAAATGCTAGATACTTGTCTATTGCCTTTGAACATTCGGGAGTTGTAAATGTAGTATATTCCTCTTTTGAATTTTCATAAACTGTCACTTGGTAAACATCATTTTCCATTTTCTTTAAATTCCTAACTTTGAGGTCTGGAACTGCTCCCAACCTAATACCACTTGAAGAATAAAGCAAAATAATTGCCCTGTATCTATCATCAGCAACATCTAACAAAGATTGAATTTGTTCTCTCGTATAGGCTTCATCTTTTTTAACTCTCTTTTGTTCGGGCATAAACCTGAATATCTTTTTAGAGTTAATCATCACGTCATTGATTTTGTAGTAAGAAACTATTGCCGTAACATAGTTTTTTACTGCTGAAAATGTCAAACCCTTTTGTTTCAGAAAATTGATATATTCAATTATCTTGTCCTGAACTACTATAGGGTCTTTGTTACAAAGAATGTCTTTTGCATCACCTAGATATTCAACATATTTTTTAAAATAAATCAGATAGGCTTTCTTTGTTTCTTCTGACTTTATAGAGTTCATAAATAACTTGTATTCTTTGAGTTGTTCAAATTCTTCCTCTCTCCGCAATACCTGCATATTCTATAATTGTTATATTATCTTAATAAATGTAGTATATATTACATAAATCTTTAGATTTTTGTAACAATTTGGCAGCTCAGTCTAATGCCTTTTCATCATATTAGATGATTATTAGAATAACTCTGAGTCTTCACTGCTGCCACTATTTAATTTCCTTTTTTGATATTTAACATAATCGTCTATAGCGACATTTGCTTCAAGATCGGCATAACTATTTTCTGCTCTCCTTATGTGCATATAATCAACTGTATCAAATAATTTCTCAAGATTTGCAATTTCCATTGAAATATTCTTTAATTCCACATTTCTTATCTTGTACTTTTTTGATCTCTGATTAACCAATAATATGCTATCTGATTTAATTCTAATATTCCTTGTCTGGTAGTTGCTAATCTGGAGAGCCCTTTTCAGAGCGAAATATTCTGCTTGATTATTAGTTTTGATTCCAATAAATTCTCGATAACTGAAGATTCTTTTGTTTTCCTGAGTACCGATTATGCCGACTCCAGAAAGACCAGGATTTCCTCTACTTGAGCCATCAATGTAGATTTCATACAATAAAATTCAATATTTCCGCCCATAATATAACATTAACAATAATAGATCTATAATCTAGAAGATAGAAATGCAATATCTTAAAAACAATTGAGATCTCAGGAGAGTTAACAACATCAAAAATGTATTCTGATGGACTTTTTTTTCTAATTAGAACTTACTTTTATAAGAAAGTCGATACTAACTCTCATGAAATGAAGGAGTTGTTCGTTGTCTTTGGTCTATTGACAATTATTCTAACTGGTAATGCTGTTAACGCGCAATCTCTTGGTAATGAAACAAACAACGCTGAATTAGATTCTCAATCAAGAACATTTACGGACTGCTATGCGAGTTTTTATAGTGGAATGATACTTTTGCAAGTTTCTGAGAAAAGAGAGATTGATTCAGAATCTGATATGAAACAATTCTTTACCGACACATGCAATTTCATCCACGATGAAACAGGAAAATGGCTGGACTTGTGGAAAATGGATGAGTTAAAAATGTTATACAACCAAGTAGATATGAGTAAATTTAACACTAAATATTATCCACAGGGTATCCCAGGTGACGTCATTGATGTATTCAGCGGTATAGGTGCCATGGCAGGAGCAGTCGGAAATGGAACAGCTATCAATATGGATGATGAAG
>DATFEX010000028.1:0-58977 GCA_035250685.1 Nitrososphaeraceae archaeon
TCGCAAAAAAGTTACCGGGATTTTTCCAGAAACCCAACTCCACTGCCAAGACAATTGATCCAAATCAAAATTTTGGTGGTTTGGCTGTGAATCCGGATCTTACAGTAACGCCTCCTAGTGGTGGCATCGCTTTACCTTACAAATGTGACAAAGAAGCAGGAATCTGTATATCCTATGGTGTAGAGGATTCTATCCAGTTGGAAAGGGATAAGGCCGAAGTTTGTAAGGGTGACGTATATTGTTATGATAAGGGCTGCTATTGCGACTGGAAACAATAGGTTAAAGCGAGTTATTCTCTACTTAACGTTCTATTGCCTTTGAAGGATGACTATCAATTGGATGAAAATTAAAGTCAAAGCAATTTTTTTTATTTGTAATAAAGCAATATATTAAGAAAAAGCTGAGTCTATGTAATAGTAATTTAGTCATTTTCAGTATGTACCGTTTCGCAATTTTTTACTACATCATGATCAGTATTCTCATTTATCCAAGCTTCATCTTTTCCTGGCCCGCAATCTAGGCTATCCTGACTACCGTCAGAAGCTAGTGGTTCTCCACCATGGGATTCGATATAGGAATTGTGGAATAACTGATCGTTACCTGTTCCACCAACAATGACATCTGCTCCTCCATCGCCACCAAAGAATTCCTCTTCGTCTCCAACTAACTTATCGTTGCCCGGACCACCATTTAGATAATCATTTTGCAAGCCACCGGTAAAGCTGTCAACTCCATTGCCGCCGTATAATTTGTCATTTCCTTCAGCCGCCTCTGCACCATCGTTGCCTGATTGACCGTAAAATATGTCATCTCCAGCCCCAGCTTTAAAGTCAGCGTCGTTACCGTCTCCTCCATAAAATATGTCGTCTCCAGGACCCCCATCAATTTCAACATCGTCACCATCGCCACCGTGTATTAAGTCATCACCATTGCCACCAATCATTTGAATTTCATCTCCACCTCTACCGTCCATCTTATCATCTCCATCAAGACCATTCATGTCATCAGCTTGGTCGGTACCTTTCATGTTATCATTCTCATTTGTACCCACACATTGAACAGATGGAGTACAACTAATAACTTCGGCAAAAGATCTGGTGGAAGATAACAATGAAATTATCGTAACAGCGACCAACAAAAACATCAAGATTCTTAATTGCACCGCATTTAAAGTGTGACACAGATTAATTAACTTTTCTTAGAACAAGTTAGTGCATATTACGACATTTTTGAGTCATGCGTATATACTTCGGATCTATCTTATTGACTTCTTATCTCTACTCTCTTAGCTTTACTTAATTTGTGACTTGTCAACTCTGAGTGATTATACCACAAATGAGGAGTTAACCATGAGCCAACCATTAGATTAGGTTTAAAAACGCATCATTTATGGATTGTGTGCTCAAAATGAATCAAATTTAACGAGAATAGTTGCTGTTTAAGTCAAATATGGAAATAATAAAATGGATAATTGAAGGAATATGTAATCGGTGGTGTTTTTTGAATGCATTTACAACACCAATTGCTTTTGGATCCCCGGATTTTTATCATAGCAATGAATTCTATTTCAAATAAATAAGACTTGTATTTCTTGTGTTTTTATACAACTATAGCCTAATAATAATCCTTTATCAGAATCTTCGTGGGCTCATTGTACGATAGTTTAGATCCGAATCTGTTAGGAATTCTCAAGACACCTGTAACTATAGCCTTGAGTGCTTCACTACTACGTGGTACAAGTATTTGGAAGTGATTCTAAATTTGTATAAATTTGTAATTATACCGTTGTCCTTGAAAATATTAAATCTGTACAGTTAGTGTAATTCAGATTCTAGCAGGTGTACTCCCATTGAGAGCCTTTGGAGAAACTTGTTCCGGAATGGTTGTATTAAATGCACCTGAATTGTTCGAAATATTGTTACTGGATATAGTAATATTCGAGTTATTTAATGTCTGTGTAATGTTTGATAATGTGGTTTGATTTATTTCATTCTTCGTATCGTTAGCAACTATTAATTTTAAGTTTTCTTTGATATTTGGAATCAGTTGCCATCCAAAAGGGCCATAACTTGACACGTTTGCATTTACATTCTGTATGATTGAAGAAAACAGCAATACACTCATAATAATGACGACTATCATAATGAGCATACTACCATTAATATAGGAATCTCTTACATAAAAGGTTACCAGATCTTATCGAGAATATATGTTAAGAATTTGTACCGGATAGTCAAGTTACTGGTTATATTGCCTAGTTACCTAATTTATTATCTATAACACTTCCACGTTCTCTTTACAATAATCAGTGAAGCTATCCTGACTGACTTTATTCCTGCTGGAAGAACGATAAGGCGCTTCTTGAAAGTCCTTTAACAATATTTTCTCTTTGAATTTTGGTAAATCCAATACCAATCAGGAAACCACCACATCTTAAATTAATGAGCACATTAATACTATAAATGCTACAAAGTCTATTATGGGTAATTCACCTTTTAAGAGAATTAGCCAATAGATGTTATTCTTAACAATTTCAATATTTTTTAACCAATAGTTCTGTTTATTCTAATCTTCCTTGATGACACAGTTTATTTGATGAGTATCGAGAATTTGTTAAGACGTTCCGTTTCTGATAAGATTGAAAAGCGTTATATATCACCAGTAGAAATTAGGACAAATGGAAAGTAGATATAAACTGACAATTCTAAAATTTGTTGCTGTTACTAGTGTCGTAATGATGTTTACCTATCCGCTGAATTCACTTTATGCTGAAAAACCAAAATTTGATTTAACCAGTAGCACCGGAGTTTATTGTAACAAATTATGGGATCAGATCGAACAACATCGAAAGAACGGCGAAAAACAACAAGCAGATGAAAAAGCGTCTCACTACGCAGAAGTATGCGCACCTATCTATGGAGGAAGCCCAAGACTTTCCCAAGAAGCCAATGTTCTAGATGGAGGTAGTCAATCTTTAGCACAACTCCCCAGTCAAGGAGCGGACGACAATGATGTACGAAATCAAGAAATCCTGGCGAACAGGGGCCTATTTTTGAAAAACAATGAAACAGCAAACATGCAGATGTTTTTCAAAGACAATGAAGAAATGAAATTAAATACGTCCAATGCTCTAACTGGTAATCGAATGCCATTGACAGCAGACGTTGGAGGTGTTGTAAATCCTGATACAACAGGAGATCCCGTTCCTTACAGTTGTGGTACGAATCCTAGAACTGGCGTGAAGGAATGTAACTCTGTTGGAGTAGCAGATTCCCTCAAGTTGTATGCGGAAAGGGATACCGCTTGTAAAGATGCTTTACTTTGTAAAGAGCCAAGTAAAGATGGCCCCGGAGGCTGTACTTGCACGGCAAAATAATATTAAAGAAGGTGCTTGCTGGTGTTTGTTCCACGACTCATTTTATATTTAGTATGAAGTGAATTCTGGACTATTCTATCATTTTTCTACAACTTACAACTTGCAACTTACATACTTGTTTTTTTCGGAGCGAAAAAATTAGAAATTTACAGTAGTTTTCATTCTTTATCTAAGTTTTTTAATGAGGCAAAAATATGAGATCTTCGCACGCAAAAAATATTATAGCAAATCATCAATTACTTGCTTGAAACTTTCAAAGGGTTGTGCCCCCTCTATGAGTATATAATTTCCTTCACTACCAATAAAGAACGACGGTGTACCCGTCACACTCTTTAGATCACCCTCTTGAACATCTGCATCCACGTTTCTTTCATATCTCATAGAGTCCAGGCAAGGCTTAAACTTAGTTGTATCCAAACCTATACTTTCTGCGTATTTGATTAATGCCGCACTTGTATCATTACCACTAAGGGTTTCCCAAGCTGTTTGATTGCCCAGCAAGAGATCATGATATTCCCAAAACATTCCTTGTTCTTTTGCACATTCTGAAGCAACTGAAGCTGTTTTGGCATTTTGATGAATGCCGAGAGGATAATGTTTGTAAACAAATTTTATTTTTCCCGTATCAATATATTCTGTCTTTATCTGTGAGAGAGTGTTGCTAAAAAAACTGGCACAGAATGGACATTGAAAGTCACTGAACTCCACCATAGTAAGATTTGCATCCAGAGATCCTATTGCAGGAGATTCACCAAGTGTGATATTCGTTACCGTTATAGGTTCAGTAATTTCAGTAGCTGAAGGAATACCACCAGGGGTAACTTCAAGTACTGATGGATATAACAAACTATGTAAACTATAACCAGCTAAAAATGCTGATACCATTAAAGCAATAATTCCAATAATAGCTAATTTGTAAAAAGTCGACCTTGCCAATGTTAAGGTGCTTTCATTTCCTGCTACACCGTTGTCGTCTTTGACATCGTTTTCTTTGTTAACGCGTTTTGGACCATCCGCTCCGCTCATAGCCGATACTAAGCAACCTATATGTGTAGAATTTAAGGTTTTTTTTAATTTACTATGTGTTATCCATTACCAACCATGACAAAGGTGTATTTTGAGAAAAAAATGAATTATGTAATTTCTTTTATATTCTCGATTTTGCATTTCAAGATAAAAATGGACACAGATAACAAAATTAATATACCAAATTTAATTGACGTATCATATAACGTAAAGAAGGATATGATGCTTGTTGCCGTCAATCCTGTCAAACTAACAAGAAATGCATTAAGATAAACTGAACAACCGAGACAAAGTGAAGATAAAACTCCAACACTTCCGGGAAGCATCGACAACGAAACCTTACACCGTAAATTGCTTTTGTACTTTAATGATTTAACTAAATAATATACATTCAAAGTCGCTACTATGCCCATCATTGCCGATAGTACCGTCGATAAAATAAACTCCCCGATCTGCTCCTTTGGTATATAAAATGCCAAATATGGTGAAAAAAAGAGACGTTGATCAAATACATTAAAGACAATCCAGAATAGAATAGTAACTGCAGTTAAGAGCAGATAATATTCATATACAAATTTCCTTGAACAATGAGATAGAGAGAGCAAATTATTTACTTCAACTATTAAAGACATTTATTTAACTTTTTTTTCTACGTAATTACGTTAATAAAATCTATTTCCATATTTGGCTTTTTCAGATTAGCCTGCAATTAAATTATAATGTGGAGAATTGGATGACTATGCAGGACAATAATGATTTATTTAATATTTATAAGCAAGATCATTTGGATTGAGTTGTGCCAAACTTTTGGATAAATTGTATTATACTGATCTATGGAATATCTTTTATGGTTGCGGTAACCGAAGCTTTGTTGACCAACGTGCTAGCTGCCAATATTAACTGTGAATCAAATGAACCTTGTACAGGAACATCAAAGAATGACAGACTAACTGGTACTCCTGATCAGAACTTTATGTGGGGACTGAAGGGTAAAGATACTCTACGGGGACTTGCAGCAGATGATGCTGGATATGGTGGAGATAATTCCGATAAACTCTATGGTGGAGAAGGAAATGATCGTTTAGTAGGTGGAAAGGGATCTGATCTAATCTGTGGGGATGCTGGTTCTGATTCTTTACTAGGGAAGAGTGGTAACGACATTATATCTGGTGATAAATGGGGAGTATCAACCGATCCAGTATGGTGCACCGATGCTAACCCCGGACCCGATAGATTATGGGGTGGTAGTGGTAATGATGAATTACATGGCGGTTTTAATGGACCACAGCCGCAAGCAGTAGAGAGTCTGTACGGTGGTTCTGGAAATGACAAGTTGTATGGTATGCCTGGAAATGATGATTTGTTCGGCCAAAGTGGAGCTGATCAAGTTATTGGTGGACCTGATGATGATTTCATATTTGCAGGCGAGACGGATTTGACTAAAGACGAAATCGTAATTCCTGGCCAAACCGGTGATAAGTTATGGGGTGAAGGTGGAAAAGACAGATTTGATTGTGGAGGACTTCCATCCTCATCTATTCAGGATTTTAATCCCAACGAAGACAGTATGTATAACTGCGCTTTACCTTCTGGAACCCTAAACGTCATTCAGTGTACTGGTTCGACAAATCCTAGTCAGCCTGCAGATTGTTTTGGTACAGACAAATATGGAGATGAAATGAAAGGTGATATCGGTCATAGTTCCTTATGGGGAAAAAAGGGTAACGATAAGTTGTTAGGCGGCGGAGGAAATGATAACCTGTACGGAGCAGAAGGCCACGATACTATGAACGGAGGCACCGGAGATGACTGGGTGTATGGATACACAGGTGGTGATATTGGCAACGGCGATGAGGGTAACGACCGAGTAATGGGCGGCATAAATAATAACAATTTGTTTGGTGGACTTGGTAATGACTATATGGCTGGAGAGTTAGGTGTTGATCACATATCTGGTGGTGAAGGAAATGATATAATTTTCCATAGTAATTATCCCCGATCAAATGCTCCCGATCCATCCTCTGCTGACGGCTCTAAAGACATCATTGATTGTGGTCCCGGCATTGATGAAGTCTGGATAAATAAAGCAAGTGATGGGGATGAAGCATATAGCTGCGAGACAATCCATCCACCTTAAACTTTTACTTTTTTTAAACAAGCACGCTTTACCTTTACTAGTAATTTGGGACGCCCGTATTAGTGTTCAATTTACAAGAAAATTTTTTCGGCTCCGAAAAATTCTTCCTATATTATACTTGATAAACTTGACAATCAGCTTAATGTTTTTGGTAAGACTTGTCTTTCAATTTTCCGGTAAAGGCATAAATAATACGAACAGAAATTAGCGATAAATGAAAAGAAAAAATGAACTACTTACCATTTTAGAGCTTTTTGCAATTGCCGGTTTGATATTGGTACCAACAACAGCGATAAATTCACTTTATGCTGAAAAACCAAAATTTGATTTAACAAGTAGTACTGGCGTATACTGTAACAAGCTATGGGATCAGATAGAGCAACATCGAAAGAATGGCGAAAAACAACAAGCGGATGAAAAAGCAACACACTATGCAGAAGTCTGCGCTCCTATCTATGGGGGAATTCCAAGGCTCTCTACAGAAGTCGATGTTACAACTGGACCGCTTCAGCTAGCAGAGCCTGACATATACCCTGACGTAAATGAGAACGTTATGCCTGCATCAAATTTTACTACAAGTGACTTAAATGACATACAAGGAAAAATATTGACCGAGAATGTTCAAGGGAATATTGGTGATGAAAAATCAACTTTCAGCATTCAAAACAAAAATAATACATCTCAATCAAATAGTATGGATATCTCTAAAAGCCTCAAAAATTTGGAACAAATCCAAAGCTTGGAAGGGAATAAAGTCTTTGATAAGAACAGTATATTAGTTGATCGCCTAAGGAATTTAGCTCAAAAAAATTTTAGTTTAGAACTTCACAGAGGTAACTATGATGATCCAGTTCCTTCTGTAGGTGTACACAAGTACACTAACAAGGACCAAACCGTTAATATAATTACCAACTCACTTGTAGTCAAATTAAAGAATCCTTCAAACGATTCTCTGGCTTTGCAAGGTAGCAAGACAGATCCGTTTGCTAAGCAATTCAGTGATTTGGCCACAGAAGTTAAAAAGAAAGGCGCTATCCCTGCCGGACAAATGAAAAAGCTTGGTGTAATGCACGTTAAAATTAAATCTACAAATGCAAACACAGATCCTCCTACACTCGAGATCAATAAAGACACTTTAGCTGCTTTAGCTTCACAATCGAGGAATTCCGTAAAAGATAGTTTAATGCCCCTCACCAACCTTAAAAAATCTCTGGAAGCCAATCCTGCTGTAGAGGCCGTATACTATGATAGCGTAACGTATCTCGATGCTCAGAGATTACCGTTAGGAATTGACAGAGTCGATGGAGACCTGAGTAATGCTAAATCAGGTGATGGAAAAGAAGAGACAAGGGCTGATATAGCAATTTTAGATACTGGAGTACAGTTTGACCATCCTGACCTCAATGTGGGAACCTGTATCTCATTTGTTGGTAACTTTGTAGATAGTGGAGACATGATATATGATGGTCCTCCACTGGAAAATTGTACTGATAAAATCGGCCATGGAACCCATGTTGCAGGAATTGCAGCTGCCAAAGATAACTCCATAGGTGCCGTTGGCATTGCTCCGGGATCAAAGATCCACGCAATAAAGGTATGTGAAGATGTTTGCTATAGATCGGATATTCTCGAAGGACTAAACTATGTGATTTCACATTACAATGAGATTGATGTGGTCAACCTTAGTTTGGGCGGCAAAGTATATTCCTGGATCCCAGACTATTTTGAAGGTCATGAGCCCGTCGAGGATGCTATAAGGATTTTAGTAAATAACTATAATATAGTTGTAGTGGCATCAGCCGGAAATGACAACGAAAATGCAGGTAGCCATTCTCCTGCAAGAGAACGGGATGCAATTACTGTTTCCAGTATCACTGATATTAATGGTGGATGTTATCGTGATCCAAATTATGCAGATGACGATACATTTTCAACTTTTTCTAATCACGGCTCAGTGGTAGACTTGGCCGCTCCAGGAGATCCGATCTTTTCTACACTTCCCGGCGGTAACTACGGGTATCTCGGTGGAACCAGTATGGCTGCTCCTCATGTTTCAGGAGCAGCGGCACTTTATATTGCGGCTCATCCTGCTGCCACCCCTTCAGAGGTTACGCTGCATCTTCTATCAAGCGGAACTAACTCTCCGACGAGACTTCAAGAAGCATCGACTCTAGCGTGTAACTATCATGGGAGAGGATATTTTTCAACAGCCAATGACGGAGACGATGTACGTGAGCCCTTATTATATCTGGGTCCACCAGTTTGTCCACCAGATTGTAAAGTTTCAGACGGAAGTGGGGCTGGAGGCTCGGTTAGCTCTGACCTTACTGATTACGATGGAGACGGTATCATTCGAAAGTATGATAACTGTGACTTCGTTGCTAATACAGATCAACTGGATACTGATAAGGATTGGGTTGGTGACGCCTGTGAGAGTGATCCAGACAAGGATGGAGTAGAAGATTATGAAGGTACAGATTCTGGGGGTAATAATATTGGTGACAACTGTCCCACTATTTCAAACAGAGATCAAAAGGATACCGATAGGGACGGTAAAGGTGATAAATGTGATTCTGACATCGATAACGACGGTGTAGGCAATGCCGATGACAATTGTAGAGCACGTAGTAACCCTAATCAAGCTGATTTTGATGATGATGGAATTGGAGACGCTTGTGACCTGGATCGGGATGGCGATGGTACTGTGGACAGGCATCAACGTGAAGAACCAGTTGGCGGAATTGATGATCCAATAATGTAATATTATATGGAGTATAGGGAAATGTGGAAATGTGCGACCTTACACATCTCTTTAACCAATTCAAAAAACAATACGTTTAAATCAATTCAAATTTTACTTGAGGCTGCAATTTGATAAATAAAACTGTGCCGAGAAACTATATTGTGTATATAGCAGGTTTTTCTTCTTTAATTGCTGTAGTCTCGTTACTGGCAATAGGTAATATTTGGGGACAATCTGAGACTGAAGATGAATTGATGAATATCACCACTCCGTCATCTATTCAAAGCAGTGTTGGTGAATTAGGTAATAGTACAATGCTAAAGAATGTTACTACAAAAAATAATTTAATGTTAAGGTCTAGTCCTCTGAGTTTTGCCCAGAATACTGTATCCTGTTTGGCCTCATCTAATCCTTGTATTGGAACGGACGATAGTGATTTCATGCTAGGGGATGCTGGCATAAATTCAATGGAAGGGAGAAAGGGGGACGATATAATGGGTGGAAATGACGCTGACGATAAAATGTATGGTAACGAGGGTACTGATGAAATGCAAGGAAATAACGGAAACGATTACATGAATGGAGGGCAAGAAAGAGATCGAATATTTGGAGGGCTCGGTGATGATAAGATTGAAGGAGGTGACGGTCCTGACTATATGCTGGGAGAAGGAGGAAAAGACAACATGAAAAGTGGACAAGGTCAAAATACTATGCTCGGTGGTGCGGATGACGATGCCATGACAGGTGACGTCGATAGCGATATCTTGATTGGTAATGCAGGTAGTGACATTATATTTGGTCTTGGTGGAAACGACGTTCTATTCCACTCTGATAGTTATAGTGGTTCATCAGATGGACAAAGGGACCTAATATATTGTGGGGACGGGTATGATGAAGTCTGGGTAAATAAGCTGACCGATAATGACGCGGCGTATGACTGCGAAAAAATTCATGAAAAAGACGAGCCAATTGTTCTTGATCCGGATAGCGATGCAGTACCTACCAGTATCGATAACTGTCCTATTGTTCCCAATAATAGTCAAATGGATAGGGATCAAGATGGGTTGGGCGATGCATGTGATCCATATCCATCAAATTCCAACATGCGTACAAACAAAGTCACGGTAAAATTTGATTCAATAACTGTGCACAACGATCATGAGGGTTTTGGTCGAGGTGACGGTGAGTATAACCTTGTTGCCTACGTGCAGGGATATAGAATTAAACTAACTGAAGCGACTGAGTTTGGAGTATGTGGAGGGATTACAGCTCCTGATCATTGTGATTATGAATTGTGGGACGTGGATAGTGGTCAGACGGTATACTTTGAACCTGATACGGATGTGAGTGTTGAGATAGCAGATTCAATACCGCTGTCAATTTTCACACTAGGTGACGAAGTTGATGGTTGTATGAGAACACCATACCCGTCATCTGAGGCGATGAGAGGTCATCTAAACATTTTTAGCAATCCACAGTTAGACTGGCGCTCTCAGATTCAAAGTTATCAAACCAGATCAGCCGCGTCCTCGTCTTGTTCACTTGGTAATGACAATGATGTCTTGGGTGCTTTGAACGAATTTTACGATCCACCAAGTTACAACGGCGGTCCTCATCAAATTAAGAGCAGCAATGCTGACTTTACGTTGAGGTATACAATTACCGTTTTTCCAAAATAGCGTGTGTAAGTCAGAGATCGATTAAGGATTATTCAGTAAGCAATGTACTGCTGATACCTTGATCAGGATCGATAGTTACCAATAATAATTTATTTAGAATTTATTTTCCTAAATTTTCAATATCTTGTCTTTAAATTAGAGTTAGTTTTTTCTATGTCTTCTAGGGAATCAATCGTTGATTTATTTGTTTGGGCAACATACTCATTATACCGTACTCCCACTAATAGATGATATCCTGTGCTTGAAAACTTGATTATTAGCAACACGTATTCATGCATACTTAATTTAGATCACGCCAGCGACATTCAGATTGGTTATTGAAAGTTTTTGTTCCTGTACAGTGATATTATGTTCTATCTAAAAGACTTATTTCAAAACTTTTGTTCGATCAATCATTCGCTTTTGCCTTCAAATCCTCATCCAAAACCCCTACGTCATCAAGCGTCCTCGGTGCGGGACCGTGAGACTTTTCGCAATTTATTGCCACATCTCCATCAGTGCCTGTGTTCAACCAGACCTCGTCCTGTCCGTCTCCGCAGTCAATGCTGTCTTTAGAGCCATCGGGGCCCGGGTCAAATATTACGGATTCTGTGTACTTACCATGATAAATCTTGTCATCTCCGTCGCCACCGTTGAGGGTATCTGACCCTTCGATTCCCCACAAAATATCGTTCCCAATTCCGCCTTCAATTGTATCATCGTCCTCTCCTCCATAGAGTCCATCACTGTCCTCTTCACCATAGATGAAGTCATCACCCTTTCCTCCTACTATGTTGTCATGATCCGGACCACCGTATAGTCTATCTGTTCCCTCTCCTCCATCGAGTATGTCGTAGCCAGAAGGTCCTCCCACGTTTGCTAACCCTGACATAGTATCATCGCCCTTAAGTCCATACATAAAGTCATCACCATCTGTCCCAATCAAGGTTTCCCCATTGTCTGTTCCCGTACACGGCGTTCTAGTGTTAGGATTAGTGCATTGGATAACTGAATTCAATGTCTTATCGGTTTCCGCGGACAAATCGTTGTCGATAGTGAAGTCATCCGATTTTGCGCCACCTGATTTTAAGGAAAGGTTGGATGGTGATTCGAGTAGTGCTGAGATATTTTTAGTACTGGTCTGATTCAATATATTTGGAGATGCGATATCAGGTAATTCATTAAAAACTTCTCCTCTCTTAAGTTGCTGGGCTTGCGACGGTTGTACCTGTGATCCCTGTAGTACTAGCTGTGGTTGTGTTTGGGCCAAACTGTTACTCATCGTTGATATTATCACAAGCCCGAGTAATAGAGAACAAGTTATTGATAAGATAGTAAAAGATCTTAAATTTGCATTCAATTTAATTTATTAATACAGTAATTTACATTCATATAAACATGGCTATCTTCTAACAAGTGTTAATCTCTCCGATGTTAATTTCCCATTGGTGGATATACAAATATTGTCAATAATAATACTTGAAATCAAAGATTAGAGTGTAATCTGAACATAATTAGCAACACTTTTTTCGGCGCCGAAAAACTCGATTAAAAAGAGAGGTAATTTTTCCAGAATATTATTAATAAAACTAATATGGTAGTAGCAATTGATGTTTTGTTGATACGCGTATACCGGATATAGCGGATTGTATCTAATCCTAGTCAACATTTTGAATAATTAAAAAGCGAGTCTAATTTACCCGAAACTTTAAAAATAACAGAGGATAATGCGTTAGTGATAGTAATTGCGTGGTTCAACTGACAAATTTATTAAAACCCAAAATCTTGTTATTTTCAAAATTAGCCTAGGTTTGATCTTGTTAACAACTTTTGCATTTTTTTTACAGGATTACAATGTTGGCTTGGCTCAAAGTAGCAGTGAGACGACTATTGGTAATAATAACACTAGTTTATCTATGGCCGGTGCTTCTGCTTCCAATGAGTCAGTCAGCTCACAAGGCCCTTCTGGTTTCGTTGCAAATGGCAAGATAAATACACTCATTGATGTTCCCAACGGAAAGTGGCTTGCCGCTGGAAACTGGAGTATTATCATCAGTAACGGCAATGTTACTTCCTTTAATACAAAAATGACATGGTATAATAGCAGTGGAACCAATGCTCATACCCACGACCTGTCAAACTTCAAGTCCATTTCTGATAATCCACAAACGTTACCTGTATCTACGTCAAATAAACAAACGACGATAAGAGGGGTTTCAGATGTATCCTCAAATGGCAAAGTTTCTTGGTTTGAAGTTCCTACTACAATAACAGTAAACGATCGTAGGATAATATCAATTTCTGTAGATGACTCAAAGACGAATAGTCACTTTGGTGGACAGTCGCTATTGGGAATAGTTGATTCTTTTACAGAGTGCTCTGACCAACCTGGACCAAACATGGAGCTTCTGCCGCCCTGCAGCGTGAATACTTTTGAAGAAACTGGACTTGGATTTGTTAACGATAGTTCAGCATTTTCGGCTTTTGAGGGCTCAATACCAACTGAAGACTTCCAGCAAGGCTTCCCAGACCAAGGTTTCCCAACTGAAGACTTCCAGCAAGGCTTCCCAGACCAAGGTTTCCCGTCAGAGGATGATCAGACAGGATCAGGCTTCCCAACGCAAGGTTTCCCGTCAGAGGATGATCAGACAGGAAGCTCCTCGTCTGAGGATGATCAAATGGCTGGAGGTGACGAAGATCAATCTGGATCGGAGATAAATGCCGAATGTACTGAACTTGATATTCAAAATATAACTGCCAGTGGTTTTGAAAGTGATCCTTCTGATTACCATCCACCAGCTGATGCAATTGACGGCGAACCATCTACTTGGTGGTCGAACAACGGTAAAGACCCTTGGATCGAATTAGAGCTTGGAACTTCACAAAATATTTGTGGAGTCTCAGTACAATGGAATAAGGGAGATGACAGACAATATTCATTTGAGGTAGAGATATCGGAAGATGGTAACGAATACCAAAAAGTCTTTGAGGGGAAAAACAACCAGGGTTCAACAGATGTAGAGACATATGGGTTTGAGGAAGAAGTCAATGGTCAATTTGTTAGATTGACAGTTACCGACACCAGTTCAAGTGCCGGATGGACAAGCATTCAAGAGATAGATGCGTTGGGTCTTCCCGGCGGTTAATTTTTGCGATTAAAGCCGACCCCAAATAATCTTTTAATACCTCAGTAATTTCTAACAGCCTGCGAGGTTCGATTCCTTACTAGGTAAACGATAGAATGCACATTCTTATCATCAGATGTCATAAAGTATAAATCAATGCGGCAGAATCTAGCCTTATTGAAGGCCAAATTAACGCTAATTGTCGCAATTGTAGGTATCTTTGTTGCAGTCAACAATAGTTCTGGTTTTTTTGTATACGCTGTGGATAACTCAAAACTTCCTACCTATAGATGTATAGAAAGTCAGGATCCAGAAGGTCCCAATGCAAGAGACGCTTGTTGCAGAACACAGAAAGAAATTCGGGATGGAAAGGAAGTTGAGGTATTGTACTGTATTATTTGCGAGAAAGATAGAAGCAGTTGTTCTGATGAGGTTGAAGTCGGTGTGCTTGGATTGAACATTAATCCGGCTTTGAATAGCAATGTTAACCCGGACTTGAGTGTCAGTTCAGGTGGAATTTTCGATCAGAAAGACACAGGCGTTCCCAAAAATAATGACAATGTAAATACTGCCCGACAGGGTATTTTTGCAGCAGATCCAAATATGACCTTTAAGGATAATGATAAAAATACAAATACCGACACAGCAAAACAAAATCTAATGTCAATCGACCCCGAATTAGAAATGGGTACTAGTAAGGATACTGAAGGACCAGTAGATTCCAAAACAAGTAACACAGTTAATTCAGATTTGGAAGCGTCTGGAACATTAACAGACGATGGTGCAGCTCAAAGTCAAAAAAATGACCTGGGCACTTTAAGCAACAACAACCTTAACCAGCAAGTTCAAACAAACACGGGAGACAATAGTGCAACTCAAAGTCAGGTAAACGACCCAAAAAGCTCTACGGATCTTACAGTTAACCGCGATTTGAAAGCAGACGCGGGAGGTTCAAGTGTAGATCCTGATAACACAACAGACGATTTTGCCGAGTTCAAATGTTCGGACGGGACGTGTTCATGTCAAGGTGACAATGATTGTAATGATATGTTTTCAGCTGGCGTATGTACTGAGGACATTTTCGATCGAGGTGGATGCTCGGATGGCACTTGCACCTGTACTATGAAAGGAGATACTGAATAATAGCGTATATAAAAGTCCAGATATCTACCGGTCATTGAACTGATCGTTTAACAGACAAACGTGATGTTCGGAGCCTTTCCTTAGTTGTTTTCTTAGTCTTGCATTGAGAGATATTCAATACTCGATAGGTCTACCCCTTTTTCAGCTCCGAAAAATTACTCATAAATTGTCAAATAATTAGCATGTCGAAAACAAAATAACAACGTCCACCGGACTTCAATTTAACCTTATCCTGGGAACGAAAACCTTACTTGGTCTTAGAATTCGGTACTTGTATTTAACAGCGAATAACATTCTGCTAAGGACAAGAAGTGTCATAGTGAAGATTTCATGCATTATGAATATCTTGGACATTAGTCGAAATTGATCCATGTGGTATAAAATAGTGATGTACAGATTCGCCAAAAAATTAATAACCATTTCTGTTATTTGGTTACACTCTAAATTAATTTAGTATGATCTTCATACAAGGATTATAAAAAGTATCTGATTGAAAAGCCAATCCAGGTATACTTAGCCTTAGAATCTATTTGATCCATAAATTGCGAAATTAATTAATCAATTAACTTAAAATCACATGCTTGTTTGCTTGTTTGAATATTATCATGTTAATAGTGGCCAACTTGGATCATAGTCTTCAGGTTCTGATTTAGACGGTGTCTAACACATTAGAATACGAGGATGTTTTTTAGGGAATTTTAGTACTTATCAATACAATATCTTTAAATAAATACATAGATGAGTTAAACTAAAACTTGAAAAAGAGTCCCAACAAAAGTAATCTTACATTATCTGCCATCACTCTTCTCCTATCTGTGACAATTTTAGCAGGCTCGGTACCCCTGAATGGATCTATGGCACAACCAAGAGGTCAACTCGAGGAGGAGCCCTCAGACCTACCTTTACCCTCCGAGGAAAGGAATGTCACACAACAAAACGAAACAACACCCACAACTACCACTGCTACTCCTGAGGGTGATGATACTGCAACGAATCTCATATCATGTTCTGCTGCATCAAATCCATGTGTCGGTACTGACGGTGACGATGATATGAGAGGTGACGTTGGGACTAACTCAATTCATGGAAAAATAGGGAACGATTTATTGATGGGAGGAGATGCTAACGACGGATTATACGGATATGAAGGTGATGACATAATAGTTGGTGGACAGGGAAATGATGGAATAGATGGATACGAAGGTAATGACAAGATTGACGGTTCCGAAGGCGGTGATAGTATTCATGGTAGTCAAGGAAACGATGTGATATCTGGAGGTCAAGGCGATGATGGACTCGGTGGCGACGACGGTAAAGACTATGTAAAAGGAGACGCTGGAGCTGATTACATTCTTGCTGGTAAAGGAGATGACTCAATATGGCACAACACTGAAGAGGGGCCAACCAAATCGGATGGTTCTAAGGATATCATAGACTGTGGAGAAGGAACAGATAGAGTTTGGATAAATCAGAGCGACGGAGATATGGCATATTCCTGCGAAACAGTTAATGAAGAGTCGATACCTGGTGGAACACCTTCCGATGATCTTGATAATGATTTTGTTCCAGATTACGCAGATAATTGTCCTAAACGCAGTAACAATAGTCAGATGGACAGTGATGGAGATGGAGCAGGCGATGCATGTGATTCTGACTTGGATGCAGATAGTGACGGCATTACTGACTTAGAAGACAATTGTGATTTTAATGCAAATCCTGATCAAAAGGATAGTAACAATGACGGCGTGGGAGATGTTTGTGCTGCAAATAGACTGAAAGTGTCTTTTAATTCAATTACCATTCACAACCCTCACGAGCCTGGATTTTTTTCAGCTACCAGCGACGCGGAGTTCGATCTAGCTGTATACGTACAGGGCAAAAAAATTGATCTAACTGACGCAAGTGTTAATTGCATTTGGGCCGGCGTAGATTTTCCACCGTGCGGTCTAGGCGACGCTGACTGGAAAGAAACAATTAATTTCAACCAACCTGGGCAAGATGTTCGCGCGGAGGTAACTGTGGATATGCCAAAAGGAACTCCACTTTCAATTTTTACAGTAGGACACGAAGTAGATGAATGCGGTAGGGTTCCATTTTCAGAAAAAATATCTCAAGTTGAAGAATCCGTAGTAAGAAATACTTTACCTGAAGAAAGATACTCGAAAATTGCGGAGATTCAGAAGCGTTTGAACTCGTACGATTGCGATTCAACATTTGAAAATGATAATGAAGTCTTGGGGACTTTAAATGAGTTTTACGATGCGCCAAGCTATCAGGCTGGGCCTCACGAGGTTATAAGTAGTACAAAGGACTTTACATTAAGATATACCATTGGTCTTTCAGATTTTGACCCAGTTAAACCAGACGCCTTGAGAGTTATACGTACTGGTCCTGAGAATGGCGCTGTAGACGTTGATCAATCGTCATCAGTCAGTGTTACCTTCAACAAGCCAGTACAAAAATGGTCAATCGACAACAATTTTAAAATGTGGTTAACCGCTGCTGGGAGAGTGCTCGGTACTAACGTTGCCGGGACGACTTCACTAAGTTCGGATGGAAAGACTGCAACCTTTACTGCATCAAAACCTCTGATCTCAGGTACTTCTCATACAGCTGTGATAGAAAACTTAGTAAGGGCTACAAGTGGGGAGACTCTAGAGTCGAATTACCGATGGTCCTTTGTTACCGGAGGGCCTCCCAATCCCAACGCATGTAATGGTTTAATAGCGGCCCCTAACAGAATTGAATCTGTTACTGCAAAAAGTAGCGAGTCCTCATTTCCACCTGAAAACTCGATAGACAAAAATCTAGATACAAAATGGATGTCCACTTCGGCACTCAAACCATGGATTAAAGTTGACCTTGGTCATGAATTGCCGATATGCAAAGTTGATATAGCTTGGGCAGATGGATCCATACGCCAGTATAATTTTATTATATCGATTTCTTCAGATGGAACAAATTTCGTAAAAGTTTTCTCAGGAACGAGCTCGGGTACCACTTCCTCACCTGAAAGATACTCATTTGCCGAATCTAATGCAAGATACGTCAGAATAATGTTATCGGATGATTCCGATACCATAGCTCAGATATCTGAGATTGCTGCTATTGGTAGATATACGTAATATTGGCCTACTTATTGTTCTTACTAGGGAAACAAACTATTTGACTCACCAATGATGCTACTTGATCTTCAATTTATATTGTCACACCGTTGTAAATCGTATAAGGTCTAAGGCCATAGAACAATATATTGCCAAGTATTAACTAGAGTAGAGGGTTTCGTAACGGAGTTCTGTAATGGATTACTGCGGCTGTCGTAAGATTGAACAATATGAATCCTCAAAGACAGAAACTTACCGCAACATGCAAATTGGGGCATAAAATTATTCAAAGTTGAGAAATTAATTTCTAAAATCATTAACCGACCCCAAAAAAGTCCCTATATTCTCAATCGGTATAACTAAAAATTAGATTTAACATTCAGAATAACCTTATAAGGCAGAAGACTAGTGGAAAGTTTAGAATGGTGAAATTCTGGACAATTTGTACTGTAATCTTATTTGGAGCATTTGTAATAGTTTCTACCGCATTCCTAAGTATGTTGATAGAAGTTAATGCCGTTAATAAAAACTGCAGAACAAATGAACCCTGTACCGGCACTTCCAAAGATGACAAGCTAACTGGTACTGCTGGTCAGAACTATATGTGGGGGCTCAAGGGTAATGATATCATAAGAGGACTAGGAGCTGACGATTTTGGCTATGGCGGAGACAATTCTGATAAACTTTATGGTGGTGACGGAAATGATCGACTAGTTGGTGGAGGAAGTACTGATAGGTTATGCGGTGATTCCGGTTCAGATTCTCTACTTGGTAAAAGAGGCGATGATTTTATTTACGGAGATTCAGCGATGTTAGGTACGGGACTGACCAATTGTCCAGGTGCTAATCATAATGCAGATAAAATATGGGGTGGTAGTGGTAAAGATGTATTGTATGGTGGTCCTAATGGTCCACAACCACAATCTGTTGAAAGTTTGTATGGAGGCTCGGGGAATGACAAGATATTAGGGGAGGACGGGGATGATGATTTGTTTGGTCAGGCAGGTGCGGATGAATTGACAGGAGGTTCTGGTAATGATTACTTATTTGCAGGACAATCCGATGTGTCTCCTCATAACACGATTGTGATTCCAGGTCAGAGCGGTGATAAATTGTCAGGTGGTCCTGGAGACGACAAGTTTGATTGTGGTGGACTTCCAGCTTCTATTATTGTAGATCCTGAAGATGGTAAAGATAGCATGTATAATTGTATTATATCTCCTGGAGGATTCAATATTATTCACTGTGCTGGACCTTCATATTGTTATGGGACAGTATTGAACGACAAAATGACCGGAGATGATGGACCAAATCAAATGGATGGAAGAATAGGTAACAACGTATTTCTTGGTCTTGGTGGAGATGATATCCTAATTGGTAGAGAAGGAGATGACGACATGAATGGTGGACCAGGTGTAAACAGTATGTCTGGCGAAGCAGGAAACGACAAGATGGAAGGAGGGGTCGATAAGGATAAGATGTATGGCGGAGATGGGGATGATACCCTTAATGGTGGACCAGGTTATGATCACATTTTTGGTGATAAAGGTAATGATCGCATCAATGGTGGAAATGACGGCAACCAGATTAGTGGCGATGACAATAATGATATGATATATGGTGGTGGTAACGTACTAGGAGGAAAGGGTGCTGATGAAATTAGAGCCGGAACAGCTGGAGGGATGTTTGGGGCTGGTAATGATTTCAGTACCTCTCCGGATGGTTCTAAGGATATAATATACTGCGGGCCCGGTGTAGATCAAGTTTGGATGAATAAACTTATTGATGGTGATATAGCCTATGCCCCATGCGAACAAATTCACTCTTAACCTAGAGCAATAATCCCCACTGGATTAGTTATCATTCATAAGAACCACAGAAAAAGTATAACAAGATTCATTAATAATTTGCTG
The DNA here is from genome assembly GCA_035250685.1 of Nitrososphaeraceae archaeon. GTDB lineage: Archaea > Thermoproteota > Nitrososphaeria > Nitrososphaerales > Nitrososphaeraceae > TA-21. Next base: position 20,226 of record DATFEX010000028.1, read on the forward strand.
TCAATTATTATAAACATGCCAGGTTAAACAAAAGCAAACTATTTCTCAGTCGCTCACATAATTTTCACATTTGCAACTTTCATTTGATATAGCGTTATCTTTATATCGATGCACATTTAAGGTAAATGCGAGAAAAGTTGCTAAATAAGTACCTCTTAAAATCTGATATCAAATATATCGTAATCTTATCTTTGATATTCCTTGAGGGATCAGTATTTTTAGTGGATGACGCTTGGGGTCAACCAAAGCGTGGTGTAGTTATCCCTGAACCAACTGAAGTATTACCTCCTGCGAACGCAACTAACACAACTCTAATTAATCCTGGCCAAATCGACACAAGGTCCGTAAATGGTACGGAACCACCAAATTCTATAAACTCTTTGAAATCTAATACCCCTCACTTAATTTCTAATGCGACAGATATTGAAGATACAATAGAAAACAAGACGCTATTGAATACTGGATCAAATGAATCGCAAACGTCAAGTAATAATCAATAGATGGGATTTGTTATCAAATATTATTCGATTGAGTTCTTAGAATTTAATAATTTTTATGCTATCCTAGATCGGAATTCCCCCCTTTCATAAAGTCATTTTCGGCTTGGTCCTTTGATTTCTGGATGATGGTATCCAGTTAAGTATCCCACTATGAGAACATTTCCAGCCCGTCTTCAATAAGATCTGCCCCATCCATACCGTAAATAGTATCATCATTATCTCTTCGTTATTAAATTGTGACTTGGCAAGAAGTCTCTTCGATCTTCGAATAGATAATCTAAAAATATATCGCCTGCGAAAATAATATTGACAAAATATTCTAATATTCTAATTAACTCGATCTTCAAAAAAGGTACTATCACAATGCTAACATCGTAATTGTGATAATCGATACAACAACTGAATGTAAAGGTAGATATACGTAATATTGCATTTACAAATTGCATTGACTTCAACATTCTACCTGTTGTTTTTTTTTATATTACTGGCTACATTGATTTATACTTCAGCATCTGTGGCTCATTCTGCGCCCTCAATTGATCTATTTGATGACTTTAAGTGTAATCCTATGTCCTTTGCTGCAGGTTATAAAAGCGGGGGCGTTTGTTGTTGGGATAACAAAGGTGGCACAAGTAAAGCTCAAACGACTTGTTTTGAATGCTACACTCACAAGAATACTAATAATGAGAAATGCCCCGCCATCTACACATTCCCTATGAGTACACAAACTCCTGATTCAGAAATTGGTGATAAAGCAGATTTGCCACAAGGTACTTCAGATAAAAACTCATCCACAACTGATATCAAAACTAAGATAGGAGGTAATTTACACGATCAAGTAATCCAAGATAATGATATGAAATTTCAGCAAGGTGATTCAATAAAAAAGATCAATAATACTGAAACTATAACAGATAATATACCGATCCCTTTTACAGTAGCATATGACGTGAAAGTGAAGTTTAATTCAATAACGGTGTATAATAATCATGAGGCATTTGGTCGAGGAAGTGGTGAATTTCATGTTATTGCCTTCATACATGGTTTGGCATTCGATTTGACGGGCGCAACGGAATTCGGGGTTTGCGGAGGAAACCCTCTTCATTGTGGTGGGTTATGGGATGCCAGTCAGGATATAACAATACCTTTTAGATCCGGCACTTCTATGACTGTGCGTTTACCAAATGCAGTTCCATTAACGATTTTCACGCTTGGGGAGGAAGTTGATGGATGTAACTCTAGTTTACATAAATATCTGCCAGACTTGAGGCAATTCGGTCCAGGATGGTACCTTACCACTTTTAGTGACCCTCAATACAACTGGCAGAACGCTAGACAAGATATAGCAGAATTTCAAGACCAAATGGGTAGACCTGCAACTTGCTCGTGGGGAAATGATAACGACGCGGTGGGAACAATTAATGAGGTTTATGAAGCACCAAACTTTAATGCTGGTCCAATCGAAGTCAGAAGCAGTAATGGTGATTTTTCACTACTATATACTATAAGTGTTGAGCCTGTTATTGCTAACAATGTAATCTCTACAGCTAAACCAAAACTAACTGAATAACTTTGACATCGATAAATCACTTTTTGCATTATTGATGAATAATGGCAATATTGGTCTTAAATTCTGATAAGTACAAATCAATTTCTACATGACACAATTAAGGTATTGAGGTAAACCCTAATTTCGTCTACAATCATTCTGTAATCAGACATTTAATTTGGAGGAATTTAGATTAATAAATATATTTATAGTTGTAGTAACATCGATTAATAATGTACAAAAGTAATATTCTATCATACATGGTCGTATCAGCACTTATCTTCCCAATAGTATCATTTAGCAATAACGCATTTGGCGACATGATCACTTGTGTCCCATCCGTCAAGTGTTTCGGTACAACCAATGATGATACCATAAAGGGAACCAAAATAAGTGACGCTATTCGAGGTGGGGGCGGCAACGATAAGATTATAGGAAATGCAGGCAATGACGAGATAGTAACCGGTCAGAATAAAGACATGATACTGGGCGGCGATGACGATGACTATATTGAAACGCGAGGGGGTGATGATCATATAGACGGCGGAGCAGGTAATGATTTGATACTGGGCGATGACGAAGACGGTGATGCCGGTGGTTATGGATCTGATTTCATATCCGGAGGCCGAGGTAATGATGAACTTTTCCATAGCCAATATATTGAGACTCATGGCGGAAACCCCACAGGCTCTGATGGCCACACAGACAAACTTGACTGCGGTCCAGGGAATGATGTTGCCTGGATTAATGTTGATACAGACAATGATATGGTAAAGAACTGCGAGACCGTTCACACAGAAAATGACTGAGATAATAGGCCAAAACTAAAACAATTTTTCTTTTCTACTAACTTTTTTAATCAGGGATCTTTATCTGCGAATAGAATCACTGCGGTCTTGTATAATATGACCGCTTCTTCCTCAAATCCTTGAATAATATAACAATCATTGTCCATAGTTACCTCCATTGAGTAGTATCTGAGACCGTTTAACATTGTGGAAATCTCACAGGGCGCTTTTGTAATTTCTCCTCCCATATTTAATATTCTCATTAATTGTTTTAATGCAGGGGAACTTGAAAGTCTTATCGCTATTTCTTTCAAATTCCCTCCTCCTCGAATATGGATATTAATGGCTTATTGGTCCCATTCTCATAGTCGTGGCTTATTCCAGAATCAATATCACATGTTACCAATTGACTCTTATCGTTGTACTTTTTGCCCGCAAGCAGTGTCATAATTTCAAAATATGACTTTAGAAATTGCCGACCGCTTTCAGTTGTTCTGTAAACGACACAACCGTCCTCTATTTGCTGAGCCAGAAGACCCGTATTAATTAGGTTAGGCAAGTAATAACAAAGTTGTTCGTATCCAACGTTTGCTTTGGACATGATATGTGTCTTTTTAATACCTTCCCTGCAGTGGAACAGGATGCTGGCTATGATTTCAATTCGCCCCCTTGTATTTTTTCTTTCAGCAATCATCATTTTCTGTCAAATAATATTCCAAAGCAAGATAATTTAGGAAGACTGTGAAATGCCTGTTTCATTAAATATCTGCGGAAATGAATTAGCTGTTTCAGGTGATTATACGCAAAACGAGGAAAAATGTGTTTAGGGCTCATAGTAGCAATTATTTTGAACTGTGTTACAGGCCTTTTTCTGATTCTGAATTTCAGTTGATAGTACAGGTCGGTAGTCTCAAGAGTTCCATAAGATCAAAATGTATTGTCAAGACATATGTTTTTAATATTCGGGAATAGCAAGAAATAGTGACCGTGTTAAGGAAATTTCAAATGCATTATTACATATCCTTGCTTCTAGTACTAGGGCTTGTAAATATTGGTTTGCCTCTAGCCGCAAGCGAAGATTCAGCATTCAATGCAGAAGATCAAGGAATTGACAGTATAAACATTTATCATAATACAAGTTACCTTGATACCGCAAATTCACTCATTACATCTGAGCATCTCGAGGGCCTTGATTCGACCACCGGATATTATTTGGTCCAGACTCAACCTCCACCTGCAATACCTGAAGATCGTGAAGGTAATCTTGGTCAGTCTAATAGTACGGATGAACAAGGATCCACTGAGGATAAAACTACTAGTGATAGCGCAAGTAACGAACCGCCCTCTACCGGATCAACAGAAGGCAATTTAACTCCAAAACCGGCCACTGTAAGATGCGAGGGGTCAGCTTTATGCATAACAGGCGAGGTGGTCAAAGTAATTAACGGTAAAACTTTCTATATCAACATACAAAATAAAGTGTATAAAGTTGAATTAGCTTTAATAGGACTTCCTTTGCAATCGGAGGAGGCAATGAGGGCGGCAACAACTTTTACCAGAAATACTTGTCTAGGCAGCAATGTACTAATTGATCAGGACGACGGACAGAAAGTAAATTCATTTATAGCTCAAGTGTATTGTTCTCCTACAAAACATCTTAATTCGATGCTACTTCAGACCGGATATGTACAGTTAGACAAATCACAATGCCAGTCTAGTGAGTTCTCTAAACTTGACTGGGCCAAATCCTACGGATGCTAATCCAGAATAGAACTTCAGTTACAAAGCATTAATCAAGTTGACCTATCTTCAAATCTTAATTTGATTAGATTCTGACCACCTATTTTCCTCACCTCTACCAGTTCTTCCCTCTCAAGGCGTTTAATAAGTCTCCACAGTGAGGTTCTAGGCAGAACAAACTTGTTCCTTATTTCGCTCTCAAAAGCAGATCCCTCCCTTTCACACAAGAAATCAAGCAACTCCTTATCTTCATTTCTAAGATATGGTTTATCTATCTTCATCCGCGAGACAGCTTCAACCAACAATTCTTTTTTAATAGATTGTTCACCTGATGGAGACAAAGGTATGGACGAAAGGTCATGCTTCTGTTCACGATTTTTTCTTACATTGTCAACCTCTTTAACTACTTTTGCTAAATAATCCTTAATTTCAACACCATCATGTGGAGAGTCTACAGGCATAAAGTGGATTGGTGATACATTATGTACTCTTGTTGTTAACGTATTGGTACGGTTCGGTAATTTGGTTATTTTATCCTCCTTGTTACTATCCTCAGAATCATGAAATTCAGAGTGTGAGGAATCGCTGGCTAGAGTTTTTGACACAGAGCTATTCCTCTTTCGTATAACGAAGTATATAACAAGGATGATTACCGCTATGACCCCTACAGCTCCCAAACCAATAGCCACGTTACTATTGGTGATGGATAAGGTGCCAGATTTCGCTTCGGTCTGACTGATGGCTTGTTTCGCTGTGTTTTCAGCATTTCTATAATCTCCTAACTCATACAAATTTTTTGCAACCGATGCCGTTGCCTCAGCCCGTGATGTATCATAACCATTATTTCTCTTGTTTGTAATATCGCCTTCTACTTTTGATAAGACATCTCTAGCTGTTATAAAACTTTGACCAGTATTTTGGAGCATGTCCAAAGCATTTGTTGCTTGCGTTACTGTCTCAAGATATTTGCCTTGTTTGAAATTTGACCTAGCATTTTCTAATAAATGCGTAATATTAGTCAAAATAATTCCATTATAATTTGACCTAGTCACCTTGATACCCTCTTCAAGTGATCTGATACTAGCCTGCGCTTCTTGTCTTGTTCCTAGCGGACCAATTACATAACTAACTTTAACGTTACCAGGACCAAATCCCCAGAGATTTTGGTCATCGGTGGGAGTTAGAAACGGTGGTGGCTCCATATGGGTTATGTGCGCCTGCGAAGGCATTTTTAAGAGAAACTTATCGGGAAAAGAAAATGAAAATGTCCAATTTCTATTCTGTTTATCTACAAGATCGGATGTTGTATAAGTTACATGTATATCCGGTGATTTTTGTGAAAATACTGTAATCTGGTTTGGCACTACTGTTGGTTGGTAAATTACATTGGTGTCATTATAATCAGTTAAAGTTAGATTATGTACTGTTTGACCAAATAATGTTACATTCGTACTAGGTTTGTTGGTTTTTACAACCAAATTATAATCTATGGAGGCATCCCCGTTTGTCAACAACGCGACAAATAGGGAATCGATTTCATATTCTTTGCCGCTTTGAAGCGATGCAAAGGCCGGGTGTAATCCATAATTTGTTAATTCCACAATATTCGACGAAATGTCTGATGACAGCAAAACAAGAAGTACAACCATTATCACGTACTTCAGATAGGGATGATTATTACTAGTATTGTAATTTAACTTGCATGTATTAAGACTCACTACAGCACCCCAGCTTCTCACCAAAGATGAATATTTAATTAAAATTAAAACCTTTATTTATACAAGGCGCTTGGGAAGATGGGTAATCTCGAACAGGTGACTTCTTTTAGAGGAGAATTCATCCTCGTCATCTGCTTAATCCAACAAATCAAGGAAAGTGGTTTGTTACGAATTTAAGGCAATTGTTGTGATGAACAATTAACTGAACATCTCAATAGTTACATGTATTAAAAGTTTATGGCATAAGGGGTTACAAACTAACTTGTGATTGTGTTTTCTTGATGGATATTACTCTAGGCTAAAATATAATATCGTTACTAAAGTTGTCAATGTTCTCTATTAATATGAGTCAGATCTCTGTGAAAAAAAAGTCCTACATGATAGGACATGATGGAGATTTTGGATGTTAAGGTCAACTCAGCACGAAAATGAATTAATGGGATCTATTGTCGACATAAATATGATAGATATATTTCAATCACCTAATCTGCTGCGAAACAGTTCTAATAGTACAAGGGAGTTAGCAGATTCAATTGGTGGAATAGGATTATTGTCCCCTATATTAGTAAGGATTAAAGAGAGGAGAAAGTTCGAAGTAGTTGCCGGAAACCGAAGATTTAAAGCATGTAAGTTGTTGGGCTGGAGAAAAATGCCCTGTTATGTGGTAGAACTTGATGACAGACATGCTTTTGAAGCATCAATAATAGAAAACATTCATAGAAACACTCTAAATATAATAGAGGAAGGGTTAGCGTTTAGAAAATATGTCAATGAGTTTGGATGGGGTTCGGCCACTGAATTAGCAAAAAAACTGTCAAAAAGTCCGAGCTACGTTTCGAAAAGGATGAGATTATTAGAACTCCCAGAAGATGTTCTCCAATTAATCTGTGAGTCTGAAATGTCAGTTTCTACAGGAGAGGAGCTGCTTACGATAAAGGATGGAGTTAAGCAATCTGAATTTGCAAAGATGGTCCTAAACAGATCAGTATCGTCAAAAAAGTTGCGTAGGGTCATTCAGGCTGAAAAATCTCGCATTGATGACTTTGATTTTCTTTACCATCCCTCTAAAGAAGAAGAAAAGGAAAACGAATTGAAAGCCTTTGATAAATCGATAATTACACTTAAGATGGCTCTTAATAATATTGCCACTATGATTGAAAAAACAGAAGATAATTGGATAATTTATGAAATATTGATGAATCACAAAAATACCATTCATAACCAAATTGATTTGCTTATTAGAGAGAAAAAGAAATATGCCGAAGAAAAACACTTCTTCGACTTACTCCTCCTCCATAATTAAATGGTAACCTTATAATTCAAACTAAAATCTGTATTTAACTAAAAATATTTTCGGAGTCAAAAAAATTAATCGCTTCTCCAAAACATTAAGAATTCACAGTTAATGAGTTCAAATTCGTTAATTAACACACAATTTCGGTTTTTATATGTCAAAGTAAGCATTTTATTTCTTCCTAAAGATTTGTTATTTCAAAACCTAACTATTACTAATCTATTAGAAACATAGCTTAACATGTAGATAGATAATAGCCGTTGACATTACAATGATCTCATAGAGTTATAATACAATTAGTTCAAATCCGATACATAACGGTTATATATTACCTTCAAAAATTATTATTAAAATGAATATACGAACGAGTCTCTCCCTATTTTGGTCTTTTGTATTACCAATTATGGTAATTATGGATTATGTGAAATTAAGTATTGGAAGCGTTAGTATTAGCTTTAGGTCCCTGATAATTAATGGATCGCTTGATTCTCATTTTAATACCATTTATAGAAAACCGAAACATATGGCTATCATGCTCAAGACAACCGCTGCCGTTCTTGCTTTTCTAATTCTCTCCACATTTATTACTATGATTCCAAATGCCTACGCATTAGCTCCTGTTGTACAAATAGCCTCTGCCAAAGCACTTAACCAAGACATTCTTACATCTCGATCAATAGAGCTACCTTCAGGCAGTCAAAAAGTAAAAGTAGACTTCACGTATAGTGGATTTGATGACAATAATCATATCATCCAATTTGAATGTAGCTGGGATGGTACTAACTACGCTAAAAGTAACTGTTCTACAGAATCACCCGAAGCTCAAAGGACATTTATAGGACCGGACGGGGTGAGTAGAACATATTATGTCAAGACAGGTAGTTCTTCGCGGGAATTTCCTGTGGGTTCCAACCATTTCTTCGGAGTAAGAGTGATAAACGATGCCGGTACTGCTAGCCCCGTCAAAACTTTCACTTTTGATGTTGTGAAATCTTCTGGTTCCTCTACTACTACAGTTAAGTCTGTTTTCCCAGCCGATGGAGTAATGAGTTTAAGATCACCAGCGCATATTATTGTTCGATTCACTGCACCGGTGCAAGATTCTAGTGTGAGCTCATCTACCTTTACCATAAAAGACAATACTGGCAAAGACATTATAGGAGCAGTCACACGACCTGTAGCTGATGGAGCAACGTTTAAACCTCAAGAACGGCTAGTGGGTCCTAGAGAGTATACCGTAAGGCTGGACGGGATAAAGGACTCGTCGGGTAATTCACTATCTCCATATGAATGGTCGTTTTCAGTTTCAGAACGTTATAATGTGCCCAGCAATATTCCTCAAGCTTCATATGAAAAAGTAAAATTAACAGTGACGTTTGATTCCGTTACTATACATGACAATCATGAAGGTTTTGGAGAGGGCACTGGTGAATATGCGCTATATAGTTTTGTTCAGGGCAAAGGTATCAATTTGGCAAAAGCAAGTGAATTTGGTGTATGTGGCGGAGATCCGGATTACTGCGGTGGTGTATGGGAATCAAGTAATGGGGAAACAGTGAAATTTCAGCCCGGCAGCGAGATAACCCTAGAACTAGATAGACGCATGCCACTCTCAGTTTCTGCATTTGGCTTTGAAGTCGATGGATGTCCTAATTGGTATATCGAATTAGCTGACCGAATGTATCCAATACAGATTTTTAGTGATCGGCGCACGCAGGCAGATTGGACTAAATACATAGATGGTTTTTTCAGAGATTATTATGAACGCTATGGTGACTGCGCTCTTGGAGAAGACCATAACGAGTTAGGTACAATTAATGAGGTTTATTATCCCAGAAATGGTGTACATTCAGAAGGTCCAGATTCATTTGTTAGCAATACCGGCGACTATACATTGAGGTATACCATTTCAGTAGATCCTATACCTCTCCCTACACCTCGCCCTTAGCAAATGCGTCAGAATACTACACTCACAAATAAATATCTTTACAGTTTCATTTTAGTGAATTTGTTAGCTTTTCAAAATTGAAATAAATAAATAAATAAATAATGGATCACTAAAAGATAGTAAAGACAAGAGTCGTACTAGGAGCATTAATAAATACGCAATTTGGTAACGATATGAACCCAATTAAAGTGAAAATGTGCGAACAAATTTATCATGATTGCAGTTATTTTAACATCCTTGAGCACAGTCTGAGCATAGTCTGAGATAATAGATCAAGTTTTAGCTGGACAATTTTTATTAAACTGTAATTCAGAATGGACGGGAAAACCTTTAACTGTTCCTTTCTGAATTAGTCCTGTGATTCAAATTATGTTGTTGGGCTAGTTCTGAATTCAGTAATAGTTGTCCTTGATTCGTCTTGTTAACGATACGAGTTCATAGAATACATCGAAGAACTCCTGATAATTTTGAATTTACTGCAAAGTTTCCTAAGGTTATAACTCATGATAAAAGATTCAAAAATGTAAAAGAGGAGTTATTTTTAGATGGATAAGCTACAAACACCTCCGATAGTGACATCTGATCTTGTACAGACTTTATTAAATAATTGATAATTCAAATTACCTTAAGATGATAAGTTTGTATCCTCAAAAGAAATAGATTATACTGATGCGTGTCAATAGATTGAAATATTCTTAATCGTCAAATTTTAAACCGGTAAAAAAATTGATACAAATCACAAATGTAATTTCAGGTATTTTAGTCAGCTAGGTTGCCTGTTTCATCTGGAATTTTGATACCGCAATAAGGACACCATTTTGTCGTAATCTCTTCTACATTTCCCTCTATATTCTTATTTAAAAATTGGAGATAATCTCTGTAATTTAACACATAGTTTCGTTTGATTCCTTTCCAGAGTACTTGAATTTGATAGAATCTCGCTATTTGTCTTTGTCTAATAGAATGGTGAATGACCAAGAAGCATTGATGGATAAAATTTTTGTTATGGTTGATTATTTAAATAAGCGAATCTATGTCGGAGAACCTTCTTTCGATTCATCCTTGTCAATATAAGGTACTTCCTGCTCCACACTGTATTGATCAAGAATCTTGGTTACCGTTATTCCCAATGAGTGTCCGGAACGATGTAGTTTATCCTCAAAGAATTTTTTAATCGCAGCCACATTAATTTTAACCACTGAATGATATGCGCTTAGATCATTAAAAATATATTTGTAGAGTAGTTAATAGACTCAACATACTGAGCAAGTGATTGCTTTCAATTATTATGTGAAATCACAATTTAAATTATGAATTGAGAAGCCGTTATCTGTTAACATAATCCGACTTTATGCACTTCCGAATACCCTACGGCATTATAAATTATCAGTGTGATTAATAGGTCAAAAAATCGTGTCAAATTTGATTCACAAACGACCAGCCCGATTGAATCCTCTCCTCAAATTTCACTGATGAAAGCAACCAGAGGTAATTTAAACTTGATAATTTAATTAGTTATCAATTAACGCTTATGCTCTTTTATATAAAAGCTGAATAATTAGAAATAACGACGCTACAGTCAATGGATAAGAAATCAATGGTGAATATGGAGACGTTGTTAGATAATTAGCTAGAGATTCAGCTGATGTACCAGCTGCGAACCATATCAAATATATTGTTGTTGCCTCTTGCACGGTAACAGCCTTTATCCGTATTCTCCAAATGAGTACTGAAATATGCAAGATGAAAACCGCTAATGTGGAAAATGGATAAGGAATGAAAAGCGCAGTAAGAATGTAAATCAGAATAAAATAGATAACTATTGTTAATACTTCCTTATACCATACTCTGCTCTCGAACATAGCATTGGATTGGGAATGTAGTATTATAATTTTATTATGTTATTTGCTAACCATGATTAGGTCTAAGAATCATGTCGAATTTGATTCACAAACGACCAGCACCATAGTAACGAATGACCTCCAGTTATACTCTACGTAAGCTAATTAATTTCAGTTTGTTATACTAAGTGCTGACGTGATTACTAGGCGAAAACACAATTTAAATTATGAGTATAATGTTATTTTAATAGTTTTCAATAAAACTAGAATTTCAATCGGATCCAACTGGAATTCCAGACTAATCCCACCGAACCCGATATAAATTCCATATTTTTTTAATGGATTTGTTGTAAATATTATGATATGATCTAATGTGAAATTTGTTACTAATATAACAAATAAACAGTCACATTTTGCTGAAATCTCATACTCGATAATGGGAAGTTCTTATAAGGTAAATCAATCCAACTTCAATGTGATATTTTCAAGCGTCCTCATGACGACATGTGTCATTTCTATTGTATCCTATCTGTTACTATCAATTGAATCTGCCTCATTTTTTCCATCATCTAATTTTTTTGCGTTACAAATCGCGTATTCACAATTTGGCATTGAAAATTTAGATGAGCTGCTTGATAAAGCCGATTCACTTTACCATCAGGGAAATCATTCAGCATCGGTCATAATGTATGACAAAGCACTTGCAATAGATCTCAACAATGTTGATGCATTAGTTGGTAAGAGCATTGCACTCTCATTTCTAGGTCAATATCTAGAAGCCATGATCCCGGCAGACAGGGCACTTATGATGGAACCAGAGAACGTCGATGCATTATCAGCTAAGGGTCTAGCTCTTTACAGTAAAGGACAAACAGACGAAGCCCTAACCCACATCGACAAGGCACTTGAACTTAACCCAGAGCATGTTCAAGCGTTATTTTTGAAGGGAATTACTTTTTCTGGTCAAGGGCAATATCAGGAAGCCATTACCTGGTATGATAAAGCTTTAGATATTGATCCTAAAGATGTAGATGCCATAAACAACAAAGGAGCGGCACTTCACTATCTTGGCAAATATGAGGAAGCAATCACTTGGTATGATAAGGTTTTGGAGATTGTTCCTAAAGACGCAGATGCTTCAAACAACAAAGGTTTGGCACTTCACTATCTTGGCAGATATGAAGAAGCAATTGTCTGGTATGATAAAGCTTTAGATATTGATCCTAAAGATGTAGATGCCATAAACAACAAAGGAGTCACACTTGCAAATCTAAGCAGATATGAGGAAGCATTTACTTGGTTTGACAAGGCATTAGAGATTGATCCAAAACATGTACATGCCTCATTCAGCAAAGGTTTAGCACTTTATCATCTTGGCAAACATCAAGAAGCAATTACCTGGCTTGATAAGGCATTAGAGGTTGATCCCAAACATGTAAGTGGTTTAATCGTCAAAGGACTAGCACTTGCAAATCTAGGCAAACATGAGGAAGCATTTACTTGGTTTGACAGGGCATTAGAGATTGATCCTACAAATATAGATGCCCTGCTCAACAAAGGAATAGCTCTTTACAATCTTGGCAAACAACAGGAAGCTTCAATATGGGTAGATAAGGCATTGTCCATAGATCCGACTGATGAACAAATATTAGACATAAAAGCACAATTGCAAAAGTAATGTTATTGATTATGTCTTAAATAATTAATTACACTAACTATTTGCAACTCGATTGATCGGTTTGGTAAATTTGATGATAAATCATTCGCAACTTCTGATTTTTAGAATATCACTAGAAGCAAACTATAACTTTCTGAACCGTGTGATTCCACATGGTTTCCACCGAATCCGTCTAATCACTTAATAAGATATGCGAAACGTTAAAGCTATTAAAATATGAAATCACAATTTAAATTATGAATCTTAATAATCATAATGAGTGCTCATTGGGTTAATTGGTAAGGCAAATGTAGGCAAGTCTACTTTTTTTTCAGCATCTACGGATAATAAGTCAATATTGCGAATTATCCGTTTACAACAGTGAACCCTAATCTTGTATGTTGCCATGTGAGATTAATTGCGTGTGCACAGAATTTGGGGTTAAGGATAATCCAGTTCATTCCCATAGATCGAATTTATTTATATATTGGTTATGGTTACCGTGTTTACAAGCTTTAAACATTTTAAGACAATTAATGGGTGTTAATTGGTATTCACGGACAAACAATCTATTAAGAACCTTCTTTTATTTCTAATTGTGAGATTCATAGAGTGGTTTCCTTTTTACCAGCAAATCAGGAATGAATTTGGATATAGTACAGAAAAAGATCAACAGGCGGCTGAAAAGCTGAGCCATATGATAAGTAGAAAGGCATTGCAGGTGTCGAAGCTTCAAAAGAAAATAGAAGGAAAGCAAGTACTTGTAATCGGAGCAGGCCCCAGTCTGGATAAAAATATCGAATTTATCAAGAAGAATAAAAAATACACAAAAATAGCTGCCGATGGTGTAGTCGAGATTTTGTTAAATAAGAAAATCAAACCCGATATAGTAGTGTCGGATCTTGATGGAAATCCAAAATACCTTAGGATGGCTGAAAAAATGGGAGCGATAATGGTCATCCACGCTCATGGCGATAATATGGAAAATTTGGAAAAACAAGTTCCTAAATTTGGAAAAGTAATAGGCACGACTCAAGTAATGCCTGCTGATAATGTATATAATTTTGGAGGATTTACTGACGGTGATAGAAGTGTCTTTTTGGCCGAAGAGATGAAGGCTAAGAGCATTACTTTAATAGGTATGGACTTTGACAACTTTCCGAGAAAGTTCTCAAGTGATAATGAATTTGAAATAGACGTAGATCTTAAGCGAAGAAAGCTAAAGTTTGCAAAAAAACTGCTTGAAATGCTGGCCAAGCAAACCAGATCCAAATTGCTTAACAAATCGGCTACTACAATAAAAGGGATCAAATCTCTATGATGTTTTTAGAACCTCAGAAAGTTATGCAAATAAGAGCTCTATCTGCTTGAAAATAATGTGAAAAACTATTATATGTTTTTGATATATTGAATCCTGTCATGTCCAACTTTTCAGAAGATGATATTCGCCGCGCAGCAGAAGTGCGCGAATGGTTAGTCAAGGAGGTTACCAATAAAAAAGAGGAACTCGATAAACTACGTAATACCCTGTTGATAGTTGATTCTTTGCTAAAAAAAACTAGTTTCATAAGCGCATCGAATCTGGAATCCCCTCCTCCTAATTTTGAGAATAAAAGTACACAACAATACCAGTCACGACGTGGAGAAGAGGATGAGGAGGAAGAGGAAGAAACTACTCAACAAAAACCCAGAATAAATTCAGTTGCGGAATCTCCACGCGAGGAATACAGAAAAGATGATACCCAGGGTGTGGAGGTTAGAACTTTGAAGCGGGCAAAAGATAATCTTCTAATTTCAAATGCAGAGTATAGTCCTACCAACGTAAGAATAGCATTGGTAGATGATATCAATTTGAATATTAATACTCCGCCATTCAAGACTTTTTTCTTGAACCGAATACTAGAAGGAATGAAGACAAGAGATAAAGAAAAAGTTCAAAAAGGCGAGCTTGGTGAGTCTGAAATTATTGACTATAAAGTAGATAATGACGACAATGGGAAGATCAATAGTGTTATAATTTCCAATTATGGAGAAAGAGAACGACTTAATGAGATTTTTAATACCGCAACGTGGGTATTTACAAGAATGTTAGAAAAAGAAAAAGGAAATTAACACGCTTATGGATAAAATTGTAGTACTAGATTTTGGATCGCAATACAGCCATCTAATATGTAGACGAATTCGTGAATCTAACGTTTATTGTGAACTCTTACCCTATAATTCACCAATAAGTTTGATTAGAGAGCTGCAGCCAAAAGGAATAGTACTTTCTGGCGGTCCTTCAAGTGTATACTTAGAAGGTTCTCCAAAACCGGACAAGAAAATTTTTGATATGGGAGTTCCTGTTTTAGGAATATGCTATGGTCATCAGCTGATTGTCAATGAATTTGATGGTAAAATAAAACGATTTGATAATCGTGAGTATGGCTTTGCTGATTTGCAGATTGATGATAATTCGGACTTGTTTAAAGGAATAAATAAGAAAATAAGATGCTGGATGAGTCATGCTGATGCTGCTGAAACCATTCCAAATGATTTTAACATATTAGCGCATACTAATAATTCTCAATCTGCTGCAATAGCAAATCGAAATAGAAGATTTTATGGTATTCAGTTCCATCCAGAAGTATCACATACTGAAGAGGGAAACAGAATCTTGAAAAATTTCTCCCACTCTATTAGTAATGCAAAACCAGATTGGACGATGGAAGGTTTTGTTGACTTTTCCATAAGAGATATCAGAAACAAAGTTCAAGATGACAGGGTATTATGCGCATTAAGTGGCGGAATTGACTCAACGACTCTAGCTGTTCTACTAAACAAGGCAATAAGTAAAAACCTAACTTGTGTCTTTGTCAATAACGGACTATTACGGTTGAATGAAGAATCATTGGTTCCTGAACTAATAAAAAAACATCTTGGTATTAACACTGTCACGATTGACGCTGAAGAACGATTCTTGTCAAGATTAAAGGGAGTTGGTGACCCTGAACAAAAACGAAAGATCATTGGAGAGGAATTTGCTCAAGTATTCTTAAAAGTAACAAAAGATTATGGACCATTTCAATGGTTGGCCCAAGGAACTCTATACCCGGACGTTATTGAAAGTGGATTTTCCAAGGGACCAGCGGCGGTGATTAAGACTCATCATAATGTAGGAGGTTTACCGACTTGGCTAAATTTGAAAGTCTTAGAGCCCTTTAGAAGTTTGTATAAGGATGAAGTAAGAAAAATTGCAGTATTGTTAGATATTCCAAAAGAATTCATTAAAAGACATCCGTTTCCTGGTCCGGGATTGGCAGTGAGAATTATTGGCAAAGTCAACGATGATAAAATTAGAATTGTAAGACAGGCAAGCAATATTGTAGAGAGTGAATTAATGATTTCAGGCTGGTATAATAAAGTATGGCAAGCATATGCGGCGGTTGGGGATGATCTTGCTGTTGGCGTACTTGGAGATGAACGTGTATATGGTCATATAGTAACTATTAGGATCGTAGAATCATTAGATGCCATGACGGCTGACTGGTCAAAAATACCCTATGATTTGATCTCTAAGATTAGCAACAGGATAACCAATGAAGTTAATGGAGTCACTTGGGTTACTTATGCAGTATCAAGCAAGCCTCCAGCTACGATAGAACCACAATAGGTATTAAAGATTTTTTTGAGCAAAGTCTATTGCCTCATTTATTGTAGGAGGTTCAAATTCACTTCTTCCAACATATAATGATGCATACGCATTTGAAAACAATAATCTTTCATTTGCATCCAGATGTGCCAAATATCCCACAAGATCGGCAGCATCCCAGCAATCCCCAGAACCAGTTAGCTTCTTAGGGACTACATCAAATGAATTACCAAATTGTATATCCTTTCCATCAGACCATGCTCCACCGATCCTTGTGTGAAGATCAATATCAAGTCCAAATTCTGATGACAACAGTTTTACAGCTTGCTTAACATTACTCACATCACGTAAATCTAGAGACAATTTAGAATCAAGGTTACAGGCCCTTAAGAGGGAAGTGCATTCGTTTTCATTGATACTTAGTACATCTATTGTCTTGTTCAAATTCTTCAACATGTCTCTAAATTCTTCCTTTCTTGTTTCTATATCTGCGGGATCCAAGAAATGCAATGCTTTTGGTGAATTAGTAAATAGATAATTAGCTAACTCGGTCCCTTTGAGGTTACTAGCCCAATTAGTTAGGACAATTCCTTTGGCAGACCTTATCGTTTCCAGATCGGATTGAGCACTAATCATTTGAGGACCAAAATTCTTATTGTCTCCTACATCGCTAATCATTACATTAGCATTTGATTCCTCACTTTCATGAAACTCAAATGAAGTCGTAGACCCGTGTTTACCATTTCTTATTTGCAAATTGACACCTTCTCCAAACTTTGAGAAGATGGTGCGAAGTATGGATGTTCCAATATTGTCCGCAACAGTGAATAACGTGACAGATAATCCCATTGTTGCCAGACAGTAAGCAACATTTACGGCATTGCCGCCCTTAATATCAAATGTATTTACTCCTCTGATACTTCCACCACCAATTGTAGTTTTGCTGGTTATGGTTCTAAACAGCTCATCTTTGGAATCTATCTTTATGATTCTGTCTAAAAAGAAATCAGGAAGTACAACGATATTACCGGAAAAATTAAACTTACTTAATTTTTCAAACATTGCTATAATGCCTTATGTGGATATTTTTATTAAAACGTTCCAATTATTGGGGATTAAAAGATAGTCGGAAATTAATTCGTGAGAATTCGATATGAAGATGACGGAGAAGTTATTACTCCATATCCATTCCGCCCATTCCGCCCATTCCGCCCATTCCGCCCATTCCGCCCATTCCGCCCATTCCGCCCATTCCGCCCATTCCGCCAGGTGGACCAGCAGGCATCTTAGACTTGCTTGAGGCTATAACGTCATCTATTCTCAAAAGCATGATTGCGGCTTCTGTTGCAGATTTTATTATTTGCTGTTTGACGGCTATAGGTTCTATTACATTTAACTTGTGCATATCAGTAACAGCAGTATTCATTACGTCTATTCCAGTATATTTTGATCCCTTTGTTTGTTTGGCTCTAAGTGTAGTCATGGTATCAATTGGATCCATACCAGCATTTACTGCCAATGTTAGAGGAATGGTGTCTAAAGCATCGGCAAACTTCTGAACGGCCAATTGTGCTCTTCCTTCCATGTTCCTAGACCATTGGCGCACTTCATTAGCCACATATGCTTCTGGTGCACCGCCGCCTGCCACTGCAATAGGATTCTCTAAAACGTCTTTAACTACCATTAATGAATCATGAATTGATCTATCAGCCTCGTCAACAACTCTTTGAGATCCACCTCTAACTAAGATTGTAACGGCTTTTGGATTTTTGCAACCTTCAATGAAAACCCATTTGTCTGTTTCAACTTTCCTTTCCTCTACAAGATCTGCTGAACCCAAATCCTTAGTGGTGAAATCATCTAGGTTGTTAACCATTCTTGCACCAGTTGCCTTTGATAACTTTGACATGTCACTTTCTTTGACGCGTCTTACAGCAAGTATGTTTTCTTTTGCCAAGTAATGTTGTGCTAGATCATCAATTCCTTTTTGACACAAAAGAACGTTAGCACCGACTCCCTTTACCTTATCAACCATTGCCTTCAACATTCTATTTTCCTCCTCAAGGAACATCTGCATTTGTTGAGGATCATTAATTCTTATCTCAGCGCTCATTTCAGTTTTCTCTATTTCTAACGCAGAATTTATCAGAGCTATTTTGGCCTTTTCTATTTTCTTGGGCATACCCGCGTGCACTACTTCTTTATCAAGAACAATTCCTTTGACCAGTTTGCTATCTCTAATTGAAGTCCCTGGTTTCTTTTCTACTTTAATATTATCCAAATCTACTCTCAATTTCTTTCCTTCATCTACACTCTCCGCAACCTGCTTTGCGGCATCAACTACCATTTTAGCCAAGATAGGACCGTCATCAGAAACAAGTTTTGAAAACATGCTGGTTCTTGCAATATTCGTCAAGACATTTCTATCATTTACATCAATTTTTATTCCTATTTTTTGCAAAAACTCAAGAGCCTTTTCCCCAGCAGCAGTATAACCGTCTACAATAATTGAGGGATGAACATCTTTATTTACTAATTCCTCTGCCTTTTCCAATAATGCGCCAGCAAAAATAACTGCCGATGTCGTACCATCTCCCACTTCATTGTCAACGGATTTGGCCACCTCTACCATCATTTTTGCAGCTGGATGCTGAACATCCATTTCTTTAAGTATAGTAGCACCATCATTAGTAATTGTTACATCGCCAAGCGTATCCACTAACATCTTGTCCATGCCACGCGGACCTAGACATGTCCTTACCATATCCCCAATTAGTTTAGCGGCGACTAGATTATTTCTCTGTGCTTCCTTACCCTTACTTTCTTTGGTTCCCTCCTTCAAAATTATTACTGGCATTCCACCAGCTGTTGCTTGAATTGATTCCATATCACATATCACCTTAGTAGAATACCATAGATTTTAACATGCCTCTTTTATAGTTTTAGAAAAACTAAATTCAACAATCAATAAAATAATAAATTACGAAAAGAAAGTGTATTTCAGGATAACAAAAAGTGCAAAGGACTTCGGTTGTTATTTTTGTCAGGCTTGCGTGAAATATTGGTTTACATGGACTAGTACCAAATCACATTTCCTCTTTTCTATATCGCTCATTTTCTGAATTTTCGATAATACTATTTTATCGATTTATTTCATGTTTAAATAAATGAGCATTCATATGGCCTCTAATCATAAATCTGTCGAGGTAGAAATTATTGATTCCACAAGTAACTGTCTCTGATCGACTTAAGAATTATTATGAGTTGACAAAGCCCAAAATTTGGTATCTACTAGTTTTTACCGCATTTGGATCAGCGATAACAGCCTCGTATTCGACTGATAACTTTCTAACTCCTATTCAATGGATCTTTCTCCTTGTAGGTATAATTGCCGGATCAGCAGCGGCGGATGCATTGACCGGCTACAATGATCGCGACATAGACGCTATTATGGATAGGACCAAGGCTCGTCCCATTCCATCTGGGAGAATTACTCCTAGAAACGCACTTATCTTTGGTTTATTCTTAGCTGCAATCTCGCTTTTCTGTGCTTGGTCAATAAATTATCTGACCCTTGGACTAATGGCATTTGGTCTCTTCGACAATATTATAGTCTACAGCAAATGGCTAAAGAGAAAGAGTCAAACCAATATTATCCTGGGAGGATTCTCGGGGGCCATGCCGGCATTAATTGGATATGTAGCAGTTACAACTGAAAATATAGAGATAGGACTGGCGATGGCTGCGTTGGTTTTCTTTTGGATTCCCACACATATTTGGAGTTTGGCATTGCACGTAAAAAAAGACTATACAAAAGCTGGTGTGCCAATGCTCCCCGTAGTTGCCGGAGAAAAAAAATCGGTCCAGATTATTGCAGGTACAACTCTTCTAATGGTGATAATCAGCTTGATACCTTACTTTCTAAATCAATTTGGCATAATCTACTTTGTCACAGCCATTTTGGGTGGAATAGTGATGATAGTTACCTCATTGTGGTTGTTGGCACGACCCAGCGAGAAGTCGTCATGGTTCCTCTTTAAAATTTCGAGTCCCTATTTGACTGCACTCTTTGTTGCATTCATGGTTGATGCAATATTTCATTGAATATGATTTTCACATTCATATAGAATCCTTGATATCACCACATGTGATTCCAGGCCTAACGGACTTATTGAGTATATCACGTCGCATGCTTCAGACACTATATCCGAAAAATATCCTCGTTGGAACCCCCCAACTACAAAACAATAATGTTTAGAAGTATCAATTGCGTTATTTCGGAGAATATCACTTATTTTACTTTTCGTTCCTTTAACAGAGAATCCAATAATTAAGTCTGGTCTAACTATTTTCTCCATTAACGCGTTAAAGTTTACATCCTCCTGATATTCAATTAGAGCCGGCGAATCCTTACTTTTCTGTTTGTTCATTATTCCAATCATCAGTCTTTCAAATCTAGAATAGTTTTTCGGTATCCTGAGATCTTGACTTAATGTTACTAGGTTATTATCGAATGTTGATACATATACTTGTAATTTCTTTTGTTTAAATAGTGGAGTTGAGAGTGCTGTTACAAGATCGAAGTGGACTATGTCGGGCCTGCCACGCTTCCACCATTGATCAATATTTTTTTCAACCATTGCCTTGTGATGATAACTAATGTCTAAGAATAATTCATTGCTGCCCCTACCCGTTCTTTTAGAATGATTCCTTACAGAGGGATGATTTCTAAGATTTTGAGGTACTAATTCCATTGCCGCTTCAGCAATTACGAGCGAATACAATCAAATTAACACAAATTTGATTTGACAATATTACATTTATTTCATAGCATTTTAATATAATAGATAATAAAAATATCCTGAAGCCTTACCTAATGCGAGTATTGAACTTATGAATAAGAAGAATATTGAAAGAATAGCGACTGAAAGGATAGAAATATTGATTGATAATGCATTGAGGGAAATTCATAATGATGAAAATTTGTCACAATCTTATGCAAGATTGGCTACAAAAATAGCAATGCGTGTTAGGATAAGAATGCCATATTCGATGCGTCAGTTATTTTGCAGAAAATGCAAGCAATTCATAGTTCCGGGATTAAATTCAAGAATAAGAATAGGTAGGGCAAAAGTCAAATGTATAAGAATTACTTGTATGAAATGCAATCATGTCTATCGAAAGTTAATTCAATGTTGACGCAATAATTATAGTCTTTTTTGGTAGTATTGAAGAGTAGTTATTATAAGCCGATTGAATAAGATGATTTATAAGGGAATTTCCAAGAAAGTTATAGAATATTATGGCCAAGGCTTATGATATTCCCGCCGATGAATTAATCACTCATTTGGCAGAAAATTTGAAAAAAGACAAAAAAATTGAGGCTCCTCAATGGTCTCAGTTCGTAAAGACAGGATGTCATACGGAAAAAATCCCACAGAATAGAGATTGGTGGTATATCAGATGTGCATCATTGTTACGCAAGGTCTACATTAACGGACCCATTGGAATTTCCGAACTTAGAAGTGAATATGGCGGTAAAAAGCAGGTTGGATATAATATTGCACATCATAAGAAAGCTGGTGGTGCAATAGTAAGAAAAGCGTTGCAACAGTTAGAAGGTGCTGGATATATAACTAAAAAGAGTAAAGGCAGGACAATTTCTGACGAAGGAATGAAAAAAGTCGATAGGACCGCTACCGATATTTACAAGAATCTTGTTAACTCTAGACCAGAACTAGGTAGATACGGTTAGATAACCGATAATCGAGGGAAAAGCATGTCTGTTTCACCATCAGATAATCCCGAAGAAGCAAAGAGACGGGAAGCTGAACTAGCGATGAGACAGAAGGCTCTAATGGTATTACTTGACCAGGACGCACGTCAGCGGCTTATGAATGTAAGAATGGTTAAACCTGATCTTGCACTTGCAGTAGAGAACTATCTCATAACAGCCGCATCAGCAGGAAAACTGAATAGGGCACTAACGGACGATGAACTTAAACAGCTATTGATAAATTTGCAGCAGCCCAAAAAGCAATTCAAGATAAATCGTCTTTAGCTTTCAAGACTTGTGAAGAATTATTTCTAGTTAACTATTTTCAGCTAAGTTAACTATATTAGTCTAAGAACTTTTCAAAAAATTCATGAAAGCAGCAGTATTTAGAGAATATAGTCAAGATCCTCTGAAAGTTGTGAAGATAGAAGATGTTGATACTCCCAAAATAAAACCTAATGAAGTCATGATAAAAGTAGAATCAGCAGCATACAACTACAACGATCTTTGGGCAATCTGGGGAGACCCAGTAAAGACCCCACTTCCACATATTTCAGGTAGCGATGTAGCAGGTACCGTGGTTGAAGCAGGTGAGGAAGTAACAAAACTGAAAGTTGGTGATAGAGTTGTCTCTCATTCCAATATGAGCTGCAGAGTGTGCGATATGTGTACCTCAGGAAGAGAATATGACTGCAATGAACGACTAATTTGGGGTTTTCAAACCGGCCCGCTTTGGGGTGGTTTCTGTCAAAATACCCATTTACCTGAAGTGAATGTTGCAAAGATTCCTGATTCTGTTTCATATGAGCAAGCCGCAGCAGTGTCAATGGTCGGAATGACAGCATGGCACATGCTTGTAGGAAGGGTCAAAATCAAACCCGGACAAACGGTTCTTGTTATGGGTGGTACAAGTGGTGTTGGAATGGTAGGTATCCAAATAGCTAAATTATATAATTGTACAGTCATTGCAACTGCCGGAAATAAGGAAAAGATGGACAAGTGCATTGAACTTGGTGCTGATAATGTAGTAAATCACAGAGAGCCAGATTGGTATAAAAAAGTAAGAGAGATAACAAAAAAACAAGGAGTAGATGTTGTCTTTGAACATATTGGAAAATCAACGTTCCCTCAGGAAGTAGGCCTTCTCAAAATGGGTGGTACATTGGTGGCTACAGGCGCAACAACAGGTTATGATTCTACTATAGATTTAAGATACCTATTCTTCAAAGGTACCAATCTACTGGGTTCAACTCAGGGTACTAAAGCTGAATTGGAGCAAGTGATTCACTGGACTGCCATGGGTAAGATTAAGCCATTAATTAGTACGGTTCTGCCATTCTCGGACATGGCTAAAGGACACACCATGATGGCAAACGCAGAACAAATTGGCAAGATCGTGACAACTCCTCAAAAACTTTAATCTTTTATTTTTTTAGTACATGTTCAGGAGTTTACTGTTTATTCCTGGAAACAATGAGAGATTTTTAATAAAATCAACTAGTCTTAAACCAGATATACTTTGTTTTGATTTGGAAGACTCTGTACCAGCAAATGACAAACAAGTTGCAAGAAACCTGGTGGCTAAACATCTGGCCTCACGACTGGGAGACAAGGAATCATCCACCTATGTTAGAATCAATGCGGTGGATTCTGGTCTAGTCGATGAAGATCTTGATAAAATCATAGTCAAGGGATTAGACGGTATTGTTTTACCAAAGATTGGTAATAGTCAAGAAGTTATTGAAATTAACGCCAAAATCGAAAATCTTGAATCAAAACGCAGTATTCCCGGTAGAATTCGAATAATACCATCCATAGAAACAGCTAAAGGAGTACTAAACGCTAATTCTATCGCATTAGCACATGAAAATGTGGTAGCGTTAGTCTTTGGGGTATTTGATTACTTATATGATATGAATATTGATGTTGAGTATGATGATGAGATAAGTTACAGTTATGTACGATCGAAGATTCCGGTAGATGCCAAGGCGGCGGGAATTGAAGCCCTGGATGGCATATGGCAAGAGGTAAAGGACATTGACGGTTTGACTAAAGATGCAACCATAGCAAGAAAATTGGGATACTCTGGCAAAACATTGATTCATCCTTCTCACATAAATCCTGTTCATGATATCTTCAGGCCAACAAAAAAACAAATAGAATGGGCGCAAAAAGTATTAGCTGCATTACAAGATACGTTTGAAAAAGGAAACACCAAAGGTGCAATACTATTGGACGGTAAAATGATTGATGCTGTTCATTATAAACAGGCAAAGTCCGTAATAAAAGCCGCAAAGCAATAAACAATAAGCAATACTTGTATCTCAAGTCAAGAATAAACAATGTTCCTACCTAAGGAATCATTTATAATGAGTCATTAGGCATTGCGTATATTCATATTTTCCTTGTCTATAAATGATAAACCTTACTGAACTTGTTCGCCTGCAAAATAATAAAAACACATCACAAACTAAAATACAGACTCTTCAATGCTCAAATCTTTAAGGTTAACAAGGTTAATCGACCTTTATTAATCCATGTCACCCAAGATTGTTCTTGTTGTTTAGAAAAATAAGGATTGAGACATTCGTTCTGGAGAGATGTTACAGGATTGATTAGCTCATACGAATGTTTGATGATTGCAAAAACATGTAAATCCAATACCGCAGCCAGGAAGGTCATCTATACTCTGGAAAATCCGGATTCCATTACTTATTTGGGTAAGAAAGATATCTTGTTGAATCAGTTGATGGCATGTGAAAAATTAATTGAATATGTAAGGGATAAAAATGACCTAGAACTAATCCAAACAGAAATAAATGAATTAAAGTTGATGTTGGATCTAGTTACATAGACCTTTTTTTTCCTGCCCTCTTTCCAACAAATATGTATTGGCTGATTTTTAGGAAAGGGTAGGTGCCTCGGAAGATAATCTATATACTGATCAAACCAAATGTAAACTCAGTGTCTGGTTCACAATCACATAGAGACAGAATCTATATAGTTCGAGACATAATCATGAAGCTTGTTGAATATGGTCAGCTAAACCAGACGGCCTTGGTTAGTTTTTGTGGTCTGAATTTGAAGAAACATAGATCCATTTTTGACAAGATGGAGATCAATGGATTAATTATTAGGACAGAAAAACGTTTAGGAAAAAGGACAGTAACTGTGTATAGTGCCAGCCAAAAAGGACTAGAATTCTGTAGGACAATTATAGAGCCTTACGAAAAGCTTTTTCCAAGATCTCCTGACATTGATGCAAAAAGTACAATCAATTTCGCAGACAAAGATGAATATATTAGTTAAAAGTTAATCTTCAGGGTCGTCCATGAATCCCAACTCTGATTCAATATTTTTACGAACTTGTTCCCTATTAGTCAAATAGTTAGTATACCTTTTATTCCAATCACTGATCATTCGATATTGACGCAACCCCATAACAATCCAGACACAAGAAATTGAAATTACTGATCCGAGTAATATTATCAATATAATGCCAAATTCATCTTCATCTTCAAGAATAGTAAAGAATGATGAATGAGTTAATAAAAAAACAGAAAGAATTATTGCAAGTGGCGCCAGTATTAGAGCGGAGATAGAAACGCCTTTGAGGATAGTCCTAATTCTGGATATTTGATCAATAAAACCATCTATCAGGTTTAAAATGTCAGTACTATTTGGTGTCATATCCCTTTTTTCTTCCCGAGGTTCTCCCATTCTTAACATTACTGTATGCTCTGATATTTAGATTCTGGTTGCGACATTTACTCATTCGAATTTGGTTGCTTTGAGACTCCCAAATGAAATTCCAGGTGCTGTTACTCATTTTTACCTTTAATTTAGCCATTATTAACTTATTTAAGTTGAGGTAACATAGTTCAATGAAAATGGTGAGTTACTAGCATTGACATTGATGATTCTAATAGTCCATGCTAGCCAAGAAAAAATCAGGCTAAAATAATCAGGCTCATGAGTTTATCTTTCTCACTATTAGGGTACAACAGTTATAAAGCAAGAACATTAATCTGTATACCAGGTTTTAGCTGTGAAAACCGACATTCCTTACTATTCTCAAGTGGTATCATTGATAAGAACATTAAGGAATATGAAGTGGAATCTAGATTTTAGTTATTTTAGAAAATGGATACTTATTGGATTTTTATTGGGTATCGTTGCCGGGCTTAGTGCAATTGGACTCTTTCTTTCTGTTGAATTTTTTACAGGATTATTTCTTCAAATAGGAACAGGTTACACTCCTCCTTTGCCAGGTGGGTTCCAGGGAAGTCAAACATATGTTCTAATTATTGAAAAACCTTGGTTACTCCCTTTGATATGTGGTCTTGGAGGGTTGGTGGTTGGTTTGATAACAACTCGGTTCTCGCCAGAATCAGAGGGACATGGCACTGATGCAGTCATTGATGCCTATCATCATAAGAATGGTAACATTAGAGCCCGAGTTCCACTTGTAAAGGCTGTTGCTTCTTCAATTACAATTGGAAGTGGTGGAAGTGGTGGCACCGAGGGTCCAGCAGGACAGATTGCCGCAGGTCTTGGATCAATTATAGGGAGGCTATTCAAATTGAACGACGATGAACGAAGAATTGCTGTTGCAGCAGGTCTTGGAGCGGGTATAGGAAGTATATTCAAAATTCCTCTCGGAGGTGCAGTATTTAGTGCTGAAGTTTTCTATAGAAGGGATTTTGAAGTTAGAGCTTTGATACCAGGATTGGTAGCTTCTGTGACAGGCTATACTGTATTCGGTTTCGTTTTTGGGTGGGATCGTTTATTTTTAATTCCTCTTGACCTTGTCAAATACACTCATCCAGCTTCTCTCATACTTTATGCAATTGTAGGTCTTGTTTCGGCGGCTGTAAGTGTAGTGTATGTAAAGACCTTTTACGTGATATCAGATTATTTTAGTAGAATTCAGATCCCAAAATATTTGAAACCAGCGATAGGAGGGGTCTTGGTAGGGATGATAGGAATTGTATTTCCTCAGATACTTGGTACATCGTATGGATGGTTACAAGTAGCAATAGACAAGGATTATGCGTTGATGCCCTTCTACATACTTGGCGCCATAATTGCTTTCAAAATTCTGGCGACTTCATTGACTATAGGTACGGGCGGTAGTGCGGGAGTCTTTGGACCTTCCATGGTGATAGGAGGACTCGTTGGAGCCTTCGTAGGAACGGGATTTCATCTAATCGGATTATTTACATGGATAGATGTTTCTTCGGTCATAATTGTGGCCATGGTATCATTTTTCGGAGCCACTGCGAAAACTCCAATTTCTTCAATTATCATGGGTAGTGAACTTACCGGAGGTTATGCACTTTTGGCGCCAATGATGTTGGCTACTTTTATTGCTTACATTATGTCTGGGCAACATAATTCAATATTCCGAAATCAGGTACTAAATAGATCTGATTCACCTGCCCACAGGATGGAATATCAGCGACCAATACTGAGTGATCTCTATGTAAGAGATGCCATCAGAGAGGCAAATACTAAACTATCAAAAGATATGTCCATTGAGGAAACCCTACGAATAATGAATCGAAATAACGATAAGATGATTCTAGTTATTGATGCCCAAGGTATTCTTGAGGGCGTGGTATACAAACACAAGCTCTTTGAATTTCCAGAAGAATATCGCAAATCAGTCAATCTAGAAAGCATAATGATAAAGGATCCCTTTTTCGTATATAACTCAGATTCACTTCATAATGCACTAGTTAGATTATCGTCAAACGATCTGCAAGAAATGCCAGTATTATCAAATGAAGATGACAAAGTTATTGGAAAAATTACGATATCAGATTTAGTAAAGTTATATGACAAGGAGGTTCAAAAGATATCCAAAGTCATAAATCGTTCTAACATCGATGTCCAAAATAATGATACCAGTAACATCGATCAGATAAAAAATAAATCCACACATTCAGATCAATGATTACGTGACTTATTTCTTCCCAGATAACGTATTAAATTAGCGGTGAGAGAAAAACATGATTTGTAATTCTCCACTAATCAGTTTTTAGTTTTGATGGTGCTTCCATGATTTTTGGTTGTGGAGAGGACACCGTTTTACACGGGTCACCTTTTACTTGTCGAAGTAATTTTATGTCGTTGTCCACCAGATCTCTGACAGCTCTACTGACATATCGCGATTTTGAGAATTGGATTACATTATTCTCCATATCTTCTGCGTTCCAGCCCCTACTCCATCCCATAAAAGCGAAAGGCGGTAAAGAAAACCCTAGTTCAGTAAAAAAGACCATCATGTTTCCAGCGACATGTTGGATATTGTCTTGTCCTCCAGTAATAATAAATGATGCTACCTTGTTTTTGACAAGTACGCGATCGTGCAATGTGGTTTGATTCTGAACACAATTGAGACGTTCAATCATTTTGTAGTATAATGAGGATGCATTTCCCCATCGAATCGGAGTTGAAATTATGACTATATCAGACCAAAGAATCATTTTTCTATAGACTTCGTTCATCCCATCGTTCTCATCCATCTCTGATATTGAGCAAGGCCAAGTACATGCTTGTTCATTGATACTGTAATAGCCCTCACAATTTCTGAATTCAAGATCTCTTAGTTTTAGTAAAACCGTAGATGCATTGTACTTTTGCTTTGCATACGATAGCGCCTTATCTAATGACATTTCAGATGTAGAATCTCTTTCTAAATCCTGATTCATATTTGTAGTAGATATCCCTAGAATATTCAAGGAATCTGGCGTGGTTTCGTATTGCAGTTTTATGAGATCAATTAAGGATCCATCACGTTTCTTATTTGCCGAGTACTCAATAGGTTGATTCGAGATTAGAATTTTTCCATTTTTTATTTTAACGTCATATACAGATTGTTGTTCATCATAGCCAGGTGGTGCCTTTCCGTTCGAAACATTGTACTCCCATCCATGCCAAGGACATGTAACATAATAGCCATCGTACTTTTTCCCAATTTTTCCTTTTGACAATGGACCACCCTTATGCAGACAACTGTTGCCCAATGCAGTAATCTTATTATCAATTTTAAATAATGCGATATCTTTACCTTTTACAGAAATCTGCTTGCTTGTGCCATCGATGAGTTCGCTTTCATTTATGGTCTCTACAAATTCCATGCTAATTGTAACTATTTCAAGTTATTATAGTATATCTGATTGCCAATGAACTTATTTACAGTTTTTCCACCAAATTAAGAATCTGCAACTACCTGAGATGAAATATTTTTATTACGATCGGAATTGTTATTCAATGCTTAATGTTCACTGGTATCGTCGAAGGTACTGGAATAGTAAAATCAATATCTAAAATAAAGTCCGCAAATAGAGCAGCAGATAAGAGAATTGAGATTGACCTAGGAAAACTTAGTAGGGGCCTAAGGAATGGGGATAGTGTAAGTGTCAATGGAACTTGCCTTACGGCAACAAGTATTTTGAGGAATTCGGCATTCTTTGAAGTAGTAAAAGAGACTACAAAACGAACATCCCTAGGATTATTGAAAGAAGGTGATAAGGTCAATTTGGAGAGAAGTTTAAGAATTAATGACAGGATTGAAGGGCATATTGTTTTGGGTCATGTTGATGGAATCGGTAAGATTAAGGATATTGTGAAAATACCCTCGGAGACAAAAATATGGATAAACGTGAACAAACAGGTTGCCAGTCTGTTAGTATCTAAAGGATCCATTGCTGTGGATGGTATAAGTTTTACAATCGTAGACGTCTCTGATGTGGCCTTTTCTATAGCCCTTGTTCCACATACGCTAGAAGTTACTACGTTTAAAAATAAAAAGAAAGGAGATAAAGTTAATATTGAGGTTGACATTTTAAGCAAATATGTTGCAAAGTTATTACCACGTTCATAGTAATTACCATAAACACAGTAATCTTTATAATCATATTTAGAGTTTGAAATTCGTGTCGACAATCGATGAAGCAGTAGAGGCCCTAAAAGATGGGAAATTCGTCTTGATTCATGATAGTGAATCTAGAGAAAATGAAGTTGATATGGTAAAAGCTGCTCAGTATATTAGTTTCTCTGATATAGCAACAATGAGAACAGACGCAGGCGGCCTTATTTGTTTGGCCATACCCCATGAAATTGCTTCAAAATTGAATTTGATATTCATGCATGACTTGTTGCATTCTGCTTCTAAAAATAATCCGTCGTTATCACAAATGATTAGTTCTATAGCTCCATATGGAGATCGGCCTTCTTTCTCAATTACCGTAAACCATATTGATAATTTTACAGGTATAACTGACAAGGATAGAGCACTCACTATTACCGCCATGTCAGATGTATGTTCTCAAATTGATAAAAATGGAAAACTCGAATTTTCCAAGAAGTTTCGATCTCCTGGTCACGTACACATACTAATTGGTGCAAAAGAACTTTTAAAAGAAAGATCAGGTCACACAGAATTATCTATTAAACTATTAAAACATGCGAATCTAATTCCAGCCGTGGTAGTTTGTGAAATGCTCGATTCGGAGACCGGTGGGGCTTTGTCGGCGAATAAGGCGACACAATACTCTGAAAAATTTAAGATCCCCTTTGTGGAATCATCTCAAATCAAGAATATATAATGGATTGAGAATAATTTGAGAAGAATTAGAGTGGCAATAGTCGTAGCGGAATTTAATAAAGATATTACTACCAAAATGCTAGTTACGGCCAAATATCATGCAAAAAATTTAAAAATGCAAGTTAAAAAGGTCTGTCATGTTCCAGGAACATTTGATATGCCATTGATTGTTGAAAAGCTTCTTAAAACTCAAGACATAGATGCAATAATCACGTTAGGTGCAGTAATCAAGGGAGAAACAGGGCATGATGTTCTCATAGCCAACAATACTGCAAGATTACTGGCAGATTTATCTCTAAAATATCAGAAACCTATCGCACTCGGAATTACAGGTCCGGATATGACTGTGAAGCAGGCAATGAAAAGAGTTAGTACTGTACCAAAGAGGGCGGTAGAAGCAGTATACAAAATGGTAACGAAACTAGATGAGCTGGAAGACAGTAAGGATATTAATAGTCAGAAATGACAATCCAAATTTCTATTATTAAGATAGAAGAGTATGGTCCTTGGACGCTAAAGTTGGGAAGTGATAGAGAAGGGCATCTGCAAATATTCCAAGCAAAACTGTATGGTCATTTACAAAAACTGTTCTCTGAAAGAGATGCGATTGTATATTTCAATAGGTTTGATGAGCTAATAGCTATTAGTAACGGATTAT
Organism: Nitrososphaeraceae archaeon; assembly: GCA_035250685.1. Classification (GTDB taxonomy): domain Archaea; phylum Thermoproteota; class Nitrososphaeria; order Nitrososphaerales; family Nitrososphaeraceae; genus TA-21. The sequence goes on from DATFEX010000028.1 coordinate 51,940, forward strand.
CAGCGGAGGATCATTTAGCTATCGAACGTGAAATTAGTGATAGCTATAAGGACTTGAACATCTCGATGTCAATCGGAATAGGGGCGACCGCCTTCGAGGCAAATATTGCGGCATATCATTCTCGTAAAAACAACAAGTTAGTTGATAAGAGCAAGTTAGTATACGCAGACAAAGAGGTTCAATCATTATATAATAATTCAAAAGAGTTCCCTAAAGATATGTTCACTCAAATTCTACATCTTGATATAGATAATTCTACTAAGGTCAGTAACGTACAATCCCCATATGAGATTACATCAAGGATAATGAAAATGTTTGCTAATCTTATAGAGCTATTTGTTGAACAAAAGGCTATGACTTTTTTTCTGGGAGGTGACAACTTTATGGCTATCTCTAATACAGTAACAAAAGAGAAAGCCTCAGAAATTATTGGTAAAATACATGAAACTGAAAATATTAAATTGAACTGCGGTATGGGTATTGCACGAACCGGTAGAAGGGCAGTACAGGCTGCTACGGAAGCTTTAGATACAATTCGAAACCTAAGAGATAAAGGAATAATTAGTCCCATTTATGAAATAGATTGGATTTAGTTTTAAAGAACGTTAGTTTATTTGCAGGAGAAAATCTGGAGTATATAGAGAAAGGGTACATAGCTATCAAAAATGGTACAATAGAAAAGGTAGGGACAGGAAAATACATAGGCAAATCAAATGAGAATACTTTCGAATGTCGAGACATTCTCGTAATCCCGGGATTTATCAATGCTCATACCCATATTGGAGATTCTATTGGTAAAGATATAGGCGTTGAGTCAACTTTTGAGTCAAGAATTCATCCAGTTCATGGTATCAAGAACAAAATTTTGAATAGGAGCGAGAGAAAACACCTGGTCAATTTTATGAGAAGCTCTGCAATATCTATGATGAAAAAAGGGGTTGTTGCATTTGCAGACTTTAGAGAGAGCGGACTGCATGGAATTGAGCAAATTACTGAAGCAACATCAGGACTGTCGATAAAAAGTATCGTTTTAGGTAGACCTGAATATTACTATGACTTATCTCGTGATTTTGAGAAGAATCCGAAAATTCCTCAAGAGATAACGGAATCGATCAATGGTATTCTCAATATCTGTGAGGGATTAGGTATCAGTGGAGCAAATGAAAATACAGATAATTCTCTGAATGAATATAGAAATATTGTCCGTAAAAGATCCTTAAAAAAGAAGTATTTATTGGGTATTCATGCTTCCGAGTCACCCGATACTGAAAAAAAATCAATAACTGTAACTGGGAAAAGCGAAGTACAAAGAATAATTGCCAATCTATCACCAAATTTTATCGTTCATTTAACAAATGCATCAGATGTTGATATCAAACTTGTTGCCAAGAAGAAAATTGGAGTTGTTGTTTGCCCAAGAGCAAATGCGTCTTTGGGAGTAGGAATACCCAAAATCGCCAAAATGTTAAACTATGGATGTTGTGTTGCTATTGGAACAGACAACATAATGATTAATTCTCCTGACATGTTTCGGGAACTAGATTATATTTGGAAAATAACCAGAACATTAGAAAATTGTGATATTCCTGCGAGGGAGATATTAAAAATGGCTACTGTAAACGGTGGTAAGATTCTTGGTATAAATTCTGGTTCTTTGATAGCAGGAATGTCTGCAGATATGATTTTTATCGACAAGACTAATCTAGATATTTCACTTATGCATGATCCTCATGTTTCCATAGTTCATAGAGCAAGCGCTAATTCTATCCTTAATGTCATGATAAAGGGTAAATTTGTAGACGAGGATGAATTTAGTTGTATGTAATCCTTAATGCCGCAATGTCAATAGATGGTAAGATTTCAACGCGTAGAAACGATTCATCATTTTCATCTACAAAAGATTGGAAACGCGTTCATAAACTAAGATCATCAGTTGATGGTATAGTTGTAGGAATATCCACAGTGCTTGAGGACAATCCCATGTTAAATGTAAGGTATTTCTCCAGGGGAACAAGGCTCCCTACAAGGATCATTATTGATTCAAAAGCTAGAATTCCACTAAACTCAAGAATAGTTAGATCATCGAAGAATATTCAAACTATCATAGGTACAACACATAATGCACCTACAAGGAAAATTAAAGAGTTAAAAAAAGCGGGAGTTCAAGTTATATTTTCTGGAAAAGGAAAAGTAAATATAAAAAACCTATTTGAACAATTGGAAAATCTAGGTATTAAGAGAATTCTCGTTGAGGGAGGAGGGGAAATAAACTGGTCCGTTCTGAAAATAGGACTTGCCAACGAATTAATCGTTGCAATATCACCTGTAGTTGTTGGTGGAAGAGATGCAAAAACATTGGTTGAAGGTGAGGGAATTGCAAATGTCATTAATGGTATGAAGATGAGATTATCAAAAACCTTGATAAACAACAAAAATGAAATTGTACTGTTCTATAAATTACGCTGAAACTTGGTCCTTTGAACTAATGTCTAACAATATTTGTTCTATCTTGTACCTTAGGGCATTCTTTACCTTCTCATTGTCTACCATGTTAAGAGAATTCTTGCAGTTTGGACACTTGAAGAAAAGTTCCATCGCATAGTCAAATTTTATCCTTGGACAATTAGTATTTCCGCAATGGTAAAATTCGGAGGATTCTTCATATTCTAACCGTTTCTGTAGCCTATCCAATATCTTCTTTTTCTGATTTTCGATAAAATTTTCTGCTTGATCCCTTTTTGCTCTCCATCGATACACAAACCAGCCTTTTTTTTCATCTTTTACCCTGATACCAGTGATTAATGCTTTACCAAACATGTCGTACAACACTTTTCTTATTATATTGATACGCATACCAGTTGCGCCAGCTATTTCCTCGTCCGTAGCATCCTCAGTATTTAACAACGCCCTTGCAACTTTATGATACTCTTCTCCTCCAATCAGATTGGCTATCTTTACAAATGGATCTTCACTTTCAGCGGAATGCATCCAAGTAATAATACGTCTTTTTTAGTTATATATTTACCGTCAATTTCAAATTATTTTTGTCTACAAGACAAGTCAGCGGGGATATTCACCTAATTTTTAGGAAACTTATTGGTATTGCAATAATTTGTTCGTATTTAAGAAAACATAAATATATTCCAATACCTATGACCTTTTTAATAGTAGGAATTTAATATTCAACATCGAATTTTAGAATATTTTGATTACATGATTGGCTCTTTTATTATTCTAAGCTCTCCATTGACAATCTGTATTCCCATGATTTTCAGGACTTGTGTAGCAACGTCATTAGTTTCTCTCTGAACAATATTTCTTGCCATTTTTACTCTGTATTGTGGTGCCCAATGTTGGCCGATTTTATACTTACCACGAATTTGATCTGGAACTACTTTCAGAACTGAAACTTCCCTGACTGATCCCATTTCAGGGGAAAGCGGTTCATATCCTCCTTCCTTTTGATATTTTTTCATCAGTGCGTTTAATGCCATTGCTTTTTCAGTTGTATTTCCAACCAAAAATGCTTTTCCTTTGATTACGACACTAACATACAATGTGTCAGCCTGTGATGCATCAGTGCGATGAAAATAATATGATGGCAAGAAACAAACATAAGAATCAACTTCGAAGCCGACTTTTGGATTTCTTTTTATATTTGCAAGTTTTTCTCCAACTGGATGAGAGTGCATATAAATCGCGCCTATATTATTAGTACCAGTTTGAGTATCAACTGATTCATTCTTTACATACACAAAATTCATAGGTATTATCTGCGGATAACCGTGTACGTCAATTGATGCAACCCTACCAACTTTTTCTTCATTCAAAAAGGTAATCATACTGACCATAGATTTAATTTCCAGTTTCGGTATTAGTTGCATATCTAGATTTGGACTTTAGTAGTATAATTAAATTGCTAAACATAATAGGTTATCTTAATTATTTGAACTAATTTATTCCGAAAATATTTTAACCTTGAACCGTAAGTTCAATTATGAAATCTAAAAGAACGGCATTGGTAACCGGATGTTCTTCTGGAATAGGACTTGCAACTTGCCATGTTTTATCTCGTAACAACTTTATCACCTATGGAACTGTAAGAAATTTGTCAAAGGCTAACAAGATTCAGGATTTAATAAACAGAGAAAATCTTGATCTGAATTTATTACAGCTAGATGTAGATGATGAACAATCTATCAAGCTAGCGATAGAAAAAATTCTTACGGATCGTGGAAGAATAGATGTTTTAATAAATAATGCAGGATATGGTATGTTTGGTCCCATAGAAGATATTACAACTCAAGAGGTTAAGAAACAATTTGAAACTAATTTCTTTGGAACATTTAGACTCATAAAGGCAATAGTACCAATAATGAGGAATCAAGGAAGTGGAATTATTGTGAATATTAGTTCAATGGTAGGAAGATTTGGTGTTCCACTTAACTCTGCGTACGTCTCAAGTAAGTTTGCAGTAGAAGGACTTTCTGAAGCCATCTCATTTGAGTTAGAAGAATTTGGGATACGTGTCATAGTAGTTGAACCTGGTGTCGTTAAATCAGATTTTTTTCAGAATGTAAAGATCAAAGGCATGAATCCCAACTCTCCTTATCACAATTTAATGGAAAGGAGAGTTACCTTCCTAAATAAAGCAATGAAAAATAGTTTAACTTCTACTTACGATGTTGCCAACACAATCCTCGACGCATTGAATTCCAATGATCCCAAATTTCGTTATGTTATTGGAAACGATGCTACAAATTCTATCCGCATGAGAAACACTTTATCGGATAAAAAATTCATGAAGTGGATAAGAGCAGGCATATTTCAAGGCAAGGGACTTTCAAAATAATTATCCAAAATTATCGACTTTTTTGTAGATATTTACGCACGCCGTTAATTAATGGGTCAAGATATTTTGAAAAGTAAATGGATAAGAGAGAGACTCCTGAGCCAAGTAACGCACCACCTATGACATCAAAAAAATAATGATCACCAACATAAATCCTTGATAAACAGACAAGAGCTGCCTCTACTGTTAATAATGAGGAAAAAATAAGCTCCTTTTCCTTTCTATAGAGTATTATTAATATCAATGCGCCGCTACTAACCATAGACGCATGACCAGACGGATATGCAAAATCTGTTTTTACAGGAACATTAATTTCCTGTCTTTCTATATCTGGACGAAGTCTTTCAAAAAAATCCTTTAGTATCGTATTTAGTGGCATGATAATCAAAAATGAAATTGCAATAATTAGGGCTATCTTCTTTCCCTTCCAACCTGCAAATATGGCAAAAAATACGATTACCGCTGACCACACTACCTCTCTGCCGTAAATTGACAACAATATCATGAGATTATCAATATGACCAGAATGAGTGTTGAAGAAAAGTGATGTGATTGCCACATCCAATTTAATTGCATATTCATTTTGGTATCCTAGTTTAGGTGAAAGTACGAACCCCATAATCATGAATACGGCAACGCAAATGATGGCCGCTAGAATATACCTCAACGCTAAATCATAAGATTAGATACAATATATTTCATGATATTCCATCTACTTTATTGCTTAACTGATTAGTCTTTGAACATGATAATTTGACATACCCTATACAGACATCAAAATAGAGTTGAAAAATATCAAGCTAGGAAAACTCGTTTACAATCTGGTCATTTCTGATGTTACCATACTTGAGTAAGATCATTATTACTTTTCAATTATATCTATTTTCAATGAAAATAGAGTCCATTTAGAACTGAATGCATTATTTTTTATTAACTATGGCCATAAAGAATAATACTAGAATAGATACACCCATGAATGGAACCACAATGTCTGTGAAAGCATTGTCAAGTGACATGCTATGTTCCAAAAACTCATAAAACAAGAAGATGCCAAATAACAAGAATGCGACTATTGCATAGAGTAATTTTCGCAACTTTGTGTTCCTATAAGCAGAAATTGACAGCGCAATCAAAATTCCAGCAAATATTGTGCCTATTATGTATAGAATACTTTCAATGAGTTCTATGGGAGGTGATTCAGTTGCAAGAAAATCCAAAATATTCCCTACAGCTATTTGTCTTCATTTGACAAAGACAGGAAAACTTCAACTAATCTATTACTCCATTTGTTCCATAGATTTGGATGATGCGTCTTTAGTAATTGCTCTATGTGCCTTGAATCAATCGAGTCACCACGCAGTATGTATCTTTTGTACTTTCCTTCTCTTACTTCATCGACCAGATTCAAATCTATTAATCTCTTAACATGCCAATTAATAGAAGGTGCCGATATACCCAACCGCCTTACAACATCAGTTTGTGTTGGATTTCCTTGTTCTATTATGAACAAGATAATTTCTCGCGGCGTTTCTTGATTTAATACTCGCAAAAGTATTTTTTCATGATCTTCAAATCTGCCGGACTGAAAATGTAATTTATACAAACCTTGTCTCATTGATGTAATCTTTCCGCCTTTTTGCAGCTGGTATGAGTGATATTGGACTGATCCCATCGATAGATCTAGCTCATTTCTAATTTGACGGAGATAGCACCCTGGATTATTTTGAATATACTGCAATATCCTTTCCTTGTTAGAGTTTGATGGTTTTTTTCGCATATTTGAGGTTACTCCTTCATGATTAGTAATTTATTCGTCGTATTAATTACTTATTGAATTTATTATTTTATGCAGATCTGGAATAGATGTCTAACCATCCTGTCCAAAAATTTATTTGGATGTATTTGCCCTGCTTATGTACCAGTTGATTCTCTTCTCCAAGAATTCTAATTGGGATTCATTAATTTTTCCTTTCCTATGTAGGAAATTCAAATCTTTCTGAATTTGTTCCAATTGTTTTATGCATTCTTCCTTATTGTTTTTTGATAACATCTCATAGGTATAGTCTATATTAGTCAAATTTCTCTTGAAGGATATTCTAGATTTCTGTCTGTAAAACCAGCCTCCAATTGTGGAAACTAGACCTATGATTACAGAAGTTAATACAATAAAAGTTTCGGTCAGAATT
>DATFEX010000029.1:0-29017 GCA_035250685.1 Nitrososphaeraceae archaeon
CTGGAAGAATGGAAATCCACTGCTACCCAGAGCGTAAGGCATTTGTCCATTCCATTTTGTGATAGCCTGCCATTGAAGATATTCTGGGCTTTCTCTTAGTTGTTGAGTGATAATATTTATGGCTTCAGATTCACCACTTGCCCTGGCAGCATTTGCTCTTGCTTGACCTTCAGCCTGGGCTACTGTTTGGTTTGCGACAACCTCAATGGCCCTTAGATTATTTTGTTCCGTAAGAAACTTTTGAAATGCAACTACTTTTTGTTCTATTTGATTAGAAAATGCATCCGAAAATCTGAAATCAGTGATAAAGACATTTTGTACCTGGATGTTATCTCTCGAAAGTGTACTTCTAATGGCATCAGCAATTACACTTTTTGCTGTTTCTCTTTTTGTGATTAATTCTTCAGCATTAAATTTGGCTACGCTAGCTTTTACCGATTCTTGTATAGTTGGAGATATCACACGGTCTGCATAGTTAACACCCAATATTTGGTAGATCTTGTTTGCTTCCTGTGGATCAATTCTGTAGTTTAATGCAATAACAGTTTGTACTTCCTGTAAGTCATTAGAAGCTGCGGTTGCTTCTGCTTGGAATTTTTGAGTTCTTACCTCCATTGATACAACCTGTTCAACAAAGGGCGTAACGAAATGTACACCTTCTCCTAGTACCCTATTTTCAACTGCTCCAAGATAAAGGACAACACCACGATGACCTGCTTCTACAATTACGATTGATTCGGCCAGTATAACAATGATGACGATTACAGTGATAACTGCTGCGGCAATTTTTATTTTATTCGTGGTCGGAAATCGTGGAGCTTTATAATATGACATCCTTGATTAGGTTAGGAGTTAAAGTATTCTATATATATTTAGGCTTGATTGCATTCTTGTATTTTGCATTAATAAAAAGACAATAAATTATTCTCCTAAAAGAAAGATAATGCTAACGCTCATCGATATTTGTTGTTCACCGGCTATTATTGGGGTTGGTGCTGAAACTCCATCCATTTTAGAAGATTCAGCAGAATACATTGTTGGTCCGGGTAAAAATGGAATGGCCTGATCAATATTTGCCGATTTTATTCCTGATATTTTAACTCCCAATGCGGAAGCCGCGATATCAGCTTTCTCTTTTGCATTATCAATTGACTCCTTCAATAATTCGTTCTTGATACCTTCAAGTTTCTTATCGGACACGCTAAAGTATATGCTATCTACATTATTGGCTCCTGATGAAACTGCGACGTCAATCCATTCCGAGGAGCCATTGATGTTGTAGCTATCTATCTGTATCGAATTTCTAACTGTAAATCCAATCAATTTACCTTGGTTACTATCTAGGGTGTAGTCGCGATTTGGAGTTATTGTAAATGATGATGTGCTTGTCTCATTTTCACTGACTCCCGCTATTTTTAATTCATTGATAATCTTATTCATTAGTTCAGAATTTGCTGCCAAAGCAGCCTTGGCCTTAGCATTTGTTGTTTCTACACCTAATGATATGGTAACTTTATCTGGATTTGTTTGGGTTGTCGCCGAACCAGTTACGAATAATGTCTTGTTATCAAGCATGGTGGTTTGAGCATGTAGATTGTGATAATTGGTATTAATAGCGTAAATCAACAAACAGGTAGTAATTGCGATTAAAAGTGTCACTACAACCATTTTCATTGAAATTTGTTTTATCACGATTGAAAATTACCCTAACTATTATAAAAATAACAAGTATAGTTTTTCCACTAGCTAATTTTTGACTGTATTGCATCTAAATTTCCATGTCGCAGATGACACATAATTGAAATTTTGAACTTTCATTTTGGCCCATCTAATAGGAGTAAGAAAATGATAGTCAGTATAGAGAATCAATTGAGATGTAAGAAAGTTTTATTACTTCAAAATCTGGAATTATGGTAATGAGGCTTTTTCACCGTACAAAATTTCTTTGTGAAATTGATCAGCTGAAATTTGATACGCATGAAGAGTTGATAAGCCATATGAGACAAATTCATCACTATCCTATCGTCAAATGCCATGATTGCAGAAAGGAGTTTATTCACGAGAAGGATAGGCTGCATCATGTTAGAGAAGAACACGAAAGAAAGGTGGATTATAGAAAACACAAGGGTTCTTAAATAATCATTTAGTGTTAAGAAGTCAAATTATCTTGTTCTTATTGTATAAACTGTTCCCTTTCCAATAAGAGAATTTACAATATTGTTGGCCGATACTTCTGCCATCTTGGATCGTGTCCGAAAAGTAGCACTTCCTATATGTGGTAACAATACAGTTTGAGGCAAATTTATTAATGGATTTGATGTGGAAATTGGTTCATCTTCATACACATCCAAACCGGCACCAGCTATCTTTTTATTTTTTATCGCTTCAATCAAATGCTGTTCATTTATGACTTTACCTCGAGAGGTATTTATGAGAAATGCAGTATTTTTCATTAGCTTGAACTTTGATTCGTCAATCATATGAAAACTTGACTTGTTTAATGATACGTGTAAAGAAACAAAATCACTTTGTTGTAACAGTTCTTCTAATGGAACATAAGAAATAGAAAGCTCTGATTCGATTTTACGGTTACGATTATTACTATAATAAAGAACCTTCATTCCAAAACCTTTAGCACGTTTTGCTACAAGCATTCCAATTTCACCCAGACCAATTATTCCCAAAGTACTGCCATACACATCATAACCAAGAAAGAGATCGGGCGTCCATCCAAATTTCCATTTTCCATTTCGCACAAGACTGTCTCCATTGACAATATTTCTGGCAGCAGATAGAATTAGCGAAAAGGTGAGATCAGCAGTGGTATTAGCTAAAACGTTGGGTGTATTTGTGACAGTGATATTCCTTTTTTCTGCCTGCTTAATATCTACATGGTCATAACCCACACTATAGCAGCTAATTATTCTAAGATTGGATCCTGCAGCATCCATTACATTTGAATCAATTCTATCACCTAGCATGCATAATATTGCATCCACATTCTTGACACTTTTAATTAGTACTTCTCTGTCAAGTACGCTCACTTCAGGATTCATATTGACCTGAAAGTATTTTTTCAATATTGATGGTCCGGGTTCTGGGATTTTTCTTGTAATGTACACCGAATGTTTCTTAGGGTTATCCATAAAATAATTGAGATTTCTGAATTGGGTTATTAATACGATATGAATTCAATTTATATCTCAGGATTTCGTACCTCAATTACTACTAATCTTTATCCTTCGTGAAAATAATATTTTTAACAAAATAATTCCCACATAATATGGTATATTATAAAATGCAGCTAGTGCCGCTATTTGGGAACCAAAAAATTGTTGTGCAAAAACAGTTACCAAGATATTATTTACATAGCTCATGGCAATAAGCCCAGAAATTTTGTATCTCGTTGAAGTCTCTCTATTTATGAAATATAACATGAAATAACCAGTAATCGCAAATACTACAAATAGTAAAATAGCAATTACAGTTGTATAAAAAACAAAGGACGATTCAAGATAGAAATAAATTGAAAAGTTTGAAAATATAGCAAAATTAATCATATCCATTAAAATAATTGATAAGGGTAATGAACTCTTCTTAATTTTCGTCGCTAATGTGGGTAAATATTTTTTTATCAATCCACTGGTTACTAATGGAATAACTAGAGATACAACAAGCAATAAGATCATATCAAAAATCGGAATAGAAAATTCAGTATTGTAAAGTATATATACCAACATAGGTAATATGAAGGGAACTGCAAGTGATGTTACGATTACCATTCCCACAATAATAGAAAGTTTGCCTCCTACATAATTGGTAACAAATGGAGCTCCAAGTCCTGTAGAAATTCCTGATAATAGAAGCACTGAAAGAGCATGTTTTGGACTCACTTGACTAGTAACAAGATACATTGTTACTGGCATCACAATCACTTTCACAATTGATAGCATAAGCATCAATTTAGGTTTCTTAAAAGTTGAGACTAGATCTTGGAATTCTAGTTGGATAAGATTCAGAAATAATAATACTCCAAGAATTACCAGAATATAAGGAGAAAAGAGCTCTCCTATCGAAGGGATTAGGATCCCAAAGATAGTTGAGAGAAGAATCGAAATTGAAAGTATTAGAAGGATTTTAGTATCATAGCTGGTCAACTACACTGATAAACTGTTACATTACCATAAATATTTATCAATTCATCTTGAAGGAGAATGGTGAAAAATGATATATCTATAACTGTACGTCTTCCATGCACTACCATGAAAAAATAAATATCACACATTACTCATGAATATTGTGACGAAACACTCCCTTATTACGATAGGTGCATCGTTACTTATTGTTATAACATTGAGTTATACGCCAGTGCTAGGACAAACACAAGAATCCTCATCTAAAAATACAATGATTACGGTTACTAATAGTTCATTTATCAAAGATGCTCTTGACTCAGTTCATAATGAAACTATTCCCCATTATGTTAAACTCTCTGAAAATGAGATAAGTCAAGCATTAGTGGATCTGCCTGGTTGGAAAGTATTTGACGGAAAATTGCATAAGACATTCGTATTTGTTGATTTTCCTACATTGTTTGAATTCATGTATAAAGTAGCAGACGTTTCGCAAAAACTAAATCATCATCCAAATATGACAGCGACTTGGAATTCATTGACATTGGATTATGATACATGGAGTTTAGGACATGTAATTTCGAATCTCGATGCTAAGGCAGCTCAAAATGTAGAAAAAACATATCAAGACGGTAATTATGTAGATACTAAAAGTTGATTATCTAAGATTACCAATTTATGAGTGAAAATTTCATATAGTCTATTAGGATCTACACGATCACCTTCGCTAATTCTAATAAGATCAGATTTGTGTCATCATATGTATGTTTAATAAGGAATCCTGCAGAGGATGTGGTATTTGTTTGACACCATTCGCAACCTGTAATATTTGCCAGGAATATGTTTCATGGATGTGTTGTAAATGTGATAAAATTGAGGATTGTATTCATAGCCATAACTATTGCAGAATTTCATTGAAAAGAAAAATAGATTCAGAATTGTTCAAGTCATTTTTACTTGAGGTGCAGGTTAGAAAATGAAAACTTCTGAATTAGAAAAAATGAGTTTATTAAAATCAATCCCTAGCAAAATTGAGAATAAAATGGAACAGTCTGCATATTGCATAGAATATTTGAATCATCCATTTTATAGAAATTTGAAAGACATGGTAAAATTACAAATTAGTTCATGTGAAAGACTACTTGTTAAAACAAAAGATATTTAAAAGAGAAACGTTATTCAAAAGGAAACTTTAATTTTGAATTTGGTTTTGGAGCTGCTGGAGTATTGAATGACGAGGTATTAAAAAAAATATTATATATGTCTTCAAGATTATTAATCCATAATTTCCTTGAATAAAAGTACAAAGCTATTGCTGATACTTCGTCACGCAAAATCAAGTTGGGAATTTTCAGGATTATCGGATCACGATAGACCTCTAAATAATCGAGGTAAACGGGATGCTCCTCGAATGGGTAGAAAGCTATTGAAGGAACAGTTAGTTCCTCATCTAATAATAAGCTCATCGGCAGTAAGAGCTCACTCTACCGCAAAGAAAGTTGCCAAGGCTTGTAGGTTTGAAGAGGAAATATTGATCGATCCCACTCTTTACGACTCGGGACATTCAGAATATCTTAATGTATTGATAAATCAGGACGATAGGCATGACATAATAATGTTAGTTGGACATAACCCCATTTCTGAACAATTAGTTGAAGTATTAACAGGAGAAATGGTTACAATGCCGACATGTGCAGTTGCCTGCATAAGACTGCCTATCAAATCATGGAGGCAGATAATCTCTCATGCAAAAGGTGAACTCCTTAATATATGGCGTCCAAAGGAATTGCCTGATGACTGATTCGGGTTTGAAGATTTAGTCTCTTAACGAGGATTGGTTCCCTTTTATCAATGAAGTTTGTCAAGAGATAGAATTCCCAAGTTGCTAGTTGAACATTCAAATTATTTTTTTATATTAGGTCCTTTTCTCAGTGTCTAGGAATTTGAGCATGGTGTTAAGATCATTTTCTATTTTTTGCATTCGAGATTGTATCTGTGACATTTCCGATTCAATTCTATGAATTGATTTTGAAATTTTTTTTACTTTCTTAGATCTTATTTCGGGTTTTGATTTTTTAATTGAATTAGAATCCAGTTTTGCATCTTTAGATTTCTTGTATCTTGAACGCTCAGAAACTTCCTTGGGACCATTCGATTTGTTCTTTGATTTTTGATTTGACATTAGAAACCATGATTTATCAAACTATTTATTCTTTGGTAGTTCATTTAGCACCCTTTTTACAGATATTTTTTAATACCCTAGGGCTTAACAACCACTTGAGTTCCCCTTTAGGTATGTTACTCTTTCTAAGGAGCCTTATTCTAACGATTCCACCTTTCTTCAGGAGAAAATTGCATGGGCTAGATTTTGATTTATGAATAATGTCATTAACCATTTCGCCCAACAATGGTTGATGTCCAACAATCAAAACTGAAAATTCCTCGCGAAGTTGTGAAATCTTGTTGTATACATCAGTCTTTTTTCCCTCAGGGGCTAACTCATTCCATACTTGAACTTTACTGCCAATGTTGAAGACATCAGATACTATCATAGCAGTGTCATATGCCCTTTTAAGTGGACTGGTAACAACCAGGTCAAATTTTAATCCAATTGTTTTTAAGGCCTTGGCAATTTCAATAACTTCAGCTTTTCCGGCGGATGTCAAAGGACGAGTTCTATCACTCGACGGTGATCTTTGTCCAGCCTCGCCATGTCGCAAAACAAATAATTCCATTAATTTCTATTAAACTACTTTAAATAAATTATTTACTAGACATTTTCATATTAGCTTAAAATGGATGAATTACAAACCAATCATGTTTGGAGACGAAAAAATTTAATGATTAGAACCCATCCATGTTACACTAGTAAATTCTTGTACAACCTTTATTTTTCGACATTCGAATTTGAACAGGAAATTCCTCTAACTTGGCAACGTTTGAGTTCGGATTTCCTGTTTGAATTTCTTAACAATCTCTGAGAGGGGTATTTTTTTACCTCCAACCATTTTGATATCAACGTGTACTTTATTATTACTAACATCAATTATGTTGTAGGTATCATCAAAGACACCCCGGTATCTCCACGAGCATGCAGTTCCAGCGTATACAATTAGGAGTTTTCCCAAATTCCACATCCATGGTCTATGCTTGTGACCGCAAATCACAAGATCCACACCGCTTTCTAAGCAGGCACGTAATGCATCTCCTGCATCTGAAATTCCAACTACATTGGTATAACCTGTATCAGGAATAGAAATCAAATGATGATGCATACAAACAATCTTTAGTCTAGGAATGTTCTTTTCTTCTACAAACTCATCATATTTGCTCATAGTATTCTCCATCCATAATATCTGACTACGCCCAATTTCTCCTTCATCCCAATCAGGTCGCGCCGTATTCACGGTAACTAATATGATTTTACCGTTATCAAATTCATGTACACGTTTTAGAGAGGAAGGGAAGAATTTTTCAAATATAAGATATCCTGTGTGACGGTAATCATGATTGCCAGGAAAAATAATAATATCCTTGCAATCAAATTTCTTGATTTCATCTTGTGCCTTTTTGAACTGAAATACTAGACCGTCGTCAGTAAGGTCACCGGATAACACTATCAGATCGGGTTTTAAATCGTTGTTAACCTCCTCAACAAGTGTATCAAATGCATCCTGTTTGAATAGACCTCCAACGTGAAGGTCTGATATTTGTACGATTCTCATATTGATATAAAGTCAATATATTACTTAACCAAATAACTCGATCTATTATACTGCAATTGGGCCTCATTAATTTACAAGAGAATCAGGGTCTTTGATATGATGAATCTGGAAACCATATTTTTATTGGATGCCTAAATGCGGGATGGACCATAATCATTTCACCTCTCTCAAGTCTAGCTATATTTCTCTTAACTTGTTCATCAATCATTGAATAATATGGGCCTGCCAAAAGTTCGGTTATCCCCAACTTGCCAATCACATGTAGTCCTATATTTTCTTGAAGTCTAAAATCTGTTTCACTCTTAAATTGTTGCGCAGATAGAAGGATATTGCAGCGAGATCTACCTTCAATCACAAATCTCATTATTTGATCAGCCACTGGATTCAACCTAGACATATGTTGGGACTTTGGAACAAATCGGTTAATTTCATCAAGAAAAATGACCATGTATTTTGGAATTTCAGATTTTTTTTTGGCACTTGGTCCTTTTTTGATATCTGATTGGGTAATACTAGACTCCATTTGATTCATTCGGCTTGCATGACCTATCGAGTACAATTCATTAATACTTTTGAACACATCGCCTATCACGAATGCCTGTTCTTCTACTGAAGGTATCGCAGAAACGTCTATTACAAAAATTTCATTAGCTTTAATCTTTTTGATTTGGTCACCCAGATAGATACTTTTCTTCTTTTGGTCTACAAATAAAGGAGATTTTCTAATTTGATGGATATGGCTAATAAAATCTTGTAACAGCGTTCTGTTGTAGGTAACCAATTTTGGATATTGGTCAAATTTGGTCAAATCTGTCCAGTTGGATATTTTTTCCCCAGAATTATTTCTAACGGGCCAGCTCTCATGAAGATAGTTCGTTATAGATGAGATACCGCTTAGATCCAAACTTCCAGAAAATAACAGATCGAGCCTATCGTAAATATCTCCAAGTTCAAAAGAATAAGTTTCGAAAAATTCAGGTATGTGTACGGAATTTGGCAGGCCATCAGTTCCTCTCGGAAGAAAGTATGTTACATTATTGAATGCAGCAAGATTCAAGTTTAGAGTTCGAAAAGCCTCTCGTGTATCATTCTCAATATTTTTAGCCTTATTATGGAGATATAGTAGATCATCGGCCTTTGTGTTAAAGATAATTGCAGAGACACTCTTACTTAGTTTACGGTTCTTGCCAAGCTTATTCTGCAATTTTTGATTTAAAGATTGCAGAAGGAATAGTGTATACGAAGTCTTCTTGTTACCTGATATTCCTGTCGCGTTCATATGTGCCGTGTCGGGTCCTGCTAAATATGTAATGTCCAATGAAACTGGTATTTGAAGTCCGTTACTCATTTCAATAATTCCCGCAGGTATTGGAGATTCCATTTCGGGTACTCCTAATGCAAATAATACTTCATTCTTGGTTGAAAATCGGACACCTACTCCTGTTGGAACAGGTAAATTTATAGTCTTGAGTTTGCCCGATTTCATTTTAATTCCAGTGTTTCCTGTTACAGCAACACTTGCAGCAATTATCCCATTTTTAGTGGATGATGTCGATGGTAATGCTCTTATATCCTGAACAAGACCGATCGTTTTAGATTTGAAATTATTTACAGTAACAAAATCGAATGTATTAAGTATAATTCCGGGCTTTACAACAAACCAATATCCATCTATTGTACTTGGATACGAATCTCCTGCCAATGTCTTGCCAATGAATTTCGAATATACAGTCTTCCTTCTCGGGTTCTTAGAAATATATTCTGTATGTGATTTCATTTCGACGATAAACAGATAGAGCACAAAGAAAATAACCCTTTCATTCTACAATTAATCGCGTCTCTTGAGGCAATAAACTTTTAATTAGATATGAAGGATTAAGATCTTTTGCTATTTGTCAATGAAAATAAGTTGTCATTATTTTAGTAAAATTATCGTTTATCTAAAAAATGACAATTGAACAAATACTACAATACTGCAGTGAGTCATGAGACCAAAAACCTTCAGTTGTGTTCAACTTATCCAAGGATACTGCGGTTTGCGTGAAGAATTAAATTATTAGTAATTCTGTAGATTTTGCAGATAAACATCAATCCTCTTTTGAAGATCCTCATTTATTTCACTTACCGATCTATTGCCATTTATTGAAATTACATTGTATCGCTTTTGCATTCTTTTAAATTCTTTTGATAATAATTTTTGATACATCACGAATGATTCTAGCATGTTATCTGATAATCTAAGATCAGTACCTGATTCATAGTAATCTAAGTAGGAATTCTTTTTGAACACCCTGTGTACTAGTTCATTCGGATCAACATCTAGATAAAATACTATATCTGGTTTCAAAGCAAAACCATAAAGATTCCTGGACCATGAGGTACTTATTCCTCGTACCGCTTCCCTCGCCATAAGGGTATAGATGTATCTGTCAGAAAGAACAATGTATCCTGCTCTTAATCCGGGGATGATTTTATTCTCTAATTGATCGGCAAAATCTGCAGCATAAAATAAACTTATGGTCCTTCTTCCTAAAACAAAATTCCTTTTTGCTTCTAAAATTCCTTGGCCAATCAATTCAGAACGTCTTAGCCCGGCGTTTAACACTGCATGACCATCAGCTTCAAGCTTTGATGATAATAAGTCAATTTGTGTACTTCTTCCCGAAGCGTCAGGACCTTCTATTATAATAAATCTCCCTTTGATTTCGACATCTTCCAAATAGGGAATAGCATGACCATAAAATTCTGCCTTTTTGAGATTTTTACCTTTTAATGACCTTATTGTTCTAATATTCATCGTCCTATAGGCCTCCTAGTTTTTCTCGCAAAACTCAATAGTAATAACTTTGTGACTATTGATCTCAAAAATCTCTGTGACTCTTCAATTTCCACTGTGCCATCTACGATGGTAAAATTCTCCGAGACTGATAAGGATTCGTATTGGTCAATAATTCTACTTTGGAAAATTCTGTAACTCTCATAAGGATCATTACTCAAATTTAAATCCATCCCTGCCTCATAATACTTTAGTCTTGGTCTCCCGGAGAGTATTCTATCTACAGCTACGTCTATGGGTACCTTAAAATAAAATACAATCTCAGGCTTTATAGCAAATTCATATATTTTTTTAACCCAATCAGGATTGCATCCCCTGACTATGTCTCTTGCATATGCAGTGTAGACATATCTATCTGCAAGGACTATATAGCCAGCATGTAAAAGTGGGAGAATATTCCTCTCATATCTGTCTGCAAAGTCGGTTGCATGTAATAGGGAGAATGTAATTGGGGTTAGCCTACCACTCTTTTTACCTTTTTTAGTAATCTGTTTAACAGTTTCTGATGAATTCCATTCTGTAAAAAATACTGGTATATTCCTAGAAATGAGCCATTTCTCTAGTAACCTTAGTTGGGTTGATTTTCCAGAACCATCGATACCTTCAACTACTATGAGCTTACCTTGTCTGGGACTGTTTTTTCCAATATCATTAGTTTTATGTGACATAACTATCATGTCTGAGATTTTATTGAAATAATGTTTCCACTTGTACCCTTAAGTCGATTGATCCTGTCTGGTATATTATATTGTACCGGAATATCAAAAACTCTGCTGGTTTTCTCAATTACTTGTTTTAATAAAGTACTTGGAAATGATTTCTGTGTCGGAATTATGGTGAAATTCATGTTTTGGTTGTCCGTTAATCTAATCCTTATCTGGGATCTGGTCTTTATGATTATCCTCACCAAGTTGAGCAATACAGCTATCTTTTGGATAGATTTTAGATTCTGTGGTTTTAGCAAATTACAATATTTGTAAAATAGCTCTTCACCAATTCTGATTTTCTTTGAGTAAATTATGGATAATGCTAGTATGACTTGTTCTCTATGTGTGAGGCGAGGATAATCCTCATCTAATACTTGATAGAAAAGACTATAGTACTTGTTTGAATCAGGTAGTTTTCCTAAAGTATAAAGTGCATATGAAAGTATCTCAACTTCCCTATCCTTCAATAATCTATGATAAATCATATCACGCGTCATATCATCCAGCCCAAAATTTGAAATATCATGCTTGTGAGAATGATAAGAAAGTATTCTTACAATCTGTTTTCCTAGAACATCAATATTGTGACTTTCCAGTGTATTTGGGTTTTGAATATACGAAGCAAGAATTCCTTCTCGTATGCCGTAACCGCTTATAACAACTTCATCAAAATCAAATTTCTTCATAACACCATGAATCACATGGATTCCGGCAACTACTGTTTCAACCCTGGTGGAATCAAAGATCCGTCGAGTGGCAATTTCACTAGGTTTTAAGGGACTTAGTTCCTTGCGAAGAGAATCAATAGCGATTGATGATAATCTATAATTATGTATCTTTTCAAATGGAAATCCCGAACGCTTTTGATCATATCTTCCGAGGGCCCGTAAAGTTCCTCCAGATCCCACGAGTAATGTATCTATTCCGACTCCATAGCTTTTTTTGGTTGGAAGTGTATCCAGAATTCTTTGATCCATATTATCGCAATTCTTTTTTGAAAAAGAACCATCTTGATTAGCAAATGTTCTTGTTAACCGTAACGCTCCTAATGGAAGGGCCTGTGCTTTCTTTATATTAAAATCTTCGGTATAAACTAATTCCAAACTTCCTCCTCCCAGATCAAAATACAAGCCGTTTGGTATGCAGGTCGTCATGGAGGCGCCTAGATATGAATAATAAGCCTCTTCCTCTCCATTGAGAACCCTTACTCTAAATCCGGTTCTCCTAAGAACCTCATCGATAAAGTATTTACCATTTCTTGCCTCTCTAACTGCACTAGTACCTACGCAAAGAACCTTATTTGCAGATTCGAGTTTTGTTATATCACGATACTGAAGAAGAACGTCTATACTTTTGAGTATCGACTGTTCATTAAGACTGTCGGAATAAGCCAGAGATTCTCCAAGCTTAACCTTTGTACTTTCTTGCTGAACACCGATAAATGAATTATCCTTTCTCACTTCATAAATGACTAACTTGATTGTGTTAGAACCAATGTCAATAATAGATATTTTCAATGATACTCCTTATACGTACGTTATAATTATGTATATATTTTTACTATATGAGTATAGAATAAGTAGATCCTATAGATTCTTCAAGAGATTACTTTTACGAGCTCTGAACAAAAAATACACTAGAATGAATGGTAGTGATGCAAGAATAAAAGATTCTATAGATCCAAGTAGTGAGTGAATGGCCAGCTGTAAACCAAGGTATAGAGTAAGACCTGCAGGTATTAATCCCGAAATGATAAATCTATGGCTTCTGCTCTTGAATTTATCCAGACTCCCATAAGGATACTGAAGATGATGATAGACTACTGGCATAACGAATAATGAGGCCGCCACTGTTGTAGAATACAATGCTACAACAAGGGTCACCTTGTCAATAAGCTCAAAATTATCAGGTACATTTATGGCCATATTCAACAAAAATCCAAAAAGGATCCCAGAAAAAGTACTTAACAACGCACTTTCTTTTAGGATTGTATCATAACGCTGTACTAGTTTATCATCCGTCTCATTAGTATCATCTCTAGACAAACTAATTTAATACAGTAATTCAATGTTCATATATCTTACCATCAGATAGTGAAATTAAATTGGATATCAAGTATTTAACAATCAATAGTTGTTATGACTACACATGAATGAAATATGTAATTTGACATCTCTAAAAACGCACTTTTAAATGTGAGATCAGAGTAAATTTACCTTGTATTAACACGGAGTGATTGAATTACTTAATGAAGTGTGAAATTTGCGATAGGGAAGAAACACTCCCGTTTAGATGCAATTATTGTAACAAACTGTTCTGTAATTTGCACAGAATACCAATGAATCATTCATGTGTTTCTCTGAAAGAATATGTTGACAAAAAAAATATGATGCAGAATGATACAAATGATTCAAGCTTAAAAATCGCAATACTAAAAATAAAATTTTCTAAAATAGAGATACTTCACCTGTTGGTGGCAACGATTTTGGTGACAGCAGTTGGATTATCAATATATAAGTATCAACGCATTGCTTTGGAATTCCTAATAATATTTGTTAGCGCATTTCTTGTACATGAAATGGCGCATAAACTATTAGCTCAATTTTATGGAAGTTGGGCAGAGTTTCGTACAAATTTGTATGGATTAGTAGTAACTGGAATCTCAGCGCTATGGTTTATACCGTTCAAGTTTATTGCCCCAGGAGCTGTCATGGTAGCCTTATCTGATAGGAATAAGTTCGGAAGAGTTGCATTCGTTGGACCTCTGACAAATCTTGTAATGGGCTTTATATTTTGGGTATTAACTTATCAATTTCCATCTGTTGCTTATTTGAATATTGGAGCAGTATTTAATTCATGGATCGCATTGTTTAATTTATTACCATTCGGAAACCTTGATGGTCAAAAAATTTTTAGTTGGAACAAAATTGTATGGATACTTATGATATTGGGTAGTATGGGATTATTTGTTATTAGTCAGAGTAAATAAAATGTATTGATGATACTGGTCATACAGCATCATCCTCAGATTCATTGTTATTGTTTTCGTTGTTGTCGTCACTGCTTTCTTCATTGTTGTTGTTATTATTTGCTATTTGATTCTTGAAATGGTTTGGATCCTCAGAACAGCGCACTATTTCATAATCAATAAGGTTGCTTCCAATTTTTGCAGCCAGGTCTATACAATCTTGTGTTGCTTCATCTGACCCTTGATAAGCTCCTGAATTTTGAAAGTCACTCAAGGAAATTTCATCAGTATCGACGACCTTATTTTTTATGTCATCTACAAGTTCACTGAGACTATTATAGCTTTCAGGATTGCTACTATCGTTACTTTCTGAAGAAT
Organism: Nitrososphaeraceae archaeon; assembly: GCA_035250685.1. Lineage (GTDB taxonomy): Archaea > Thermoproteota > Nitrososphaeria > Nitrososphaerales > Nitrososphaeraceae > TA-21. The sequence continues at coordinate 14,748 of DATFEX010000029.1, forward strand.
CATCATTCTCTTCATTGTTAGGTGATGTTGCGTCATCAGTGTCGGTTGCTTGTGTGTCATCAGTGTCGGTTGCTTGTGTGTCATCAGTGTCGGTTGCTTGTGTGTCATCAGTGCTGGTATCTGAACCAGTATCATCGGAAGTTGATGTAGTATCAGCTCCGCTCAGCATATTTTGACTGACAAATGCTTTGGCTTCATCCTCTGTGAATTTTCCTGTTTTTACTAGTTCATCAATCAAGCTATTTCCTGTAACATCATCGGATGTTGATGTATCAGAAGATGTATCGGATGTTGATGTATCAGAAGATGTATCAGAAGATGTATCGGATGTTGATGTATCAGAAGATGTATCAGAAGATGTATCAGAAGATGTATCGGATGTTGATGTATCAGAAGATGTATCGGATGTTGATGTACTATCAACTGTGGAATCATCGTCTGTATCTTGACCATCTGTAGATGTGGCAAAGGTCGTATTAGTAGGAACAGTACTATTTGAAGAATACTTAGTCTCAAAATAGCTCACGTCATCAACACAATGAATAACTTCGCGATCAGTAAGACTGTCTCCTACCTCGGCTGCCAAGTCTATACAGTCTTTCATACTATCATCTGCGTCATCATAAATATCTGCAGCTTCCATTGATTGTATAGGAATTTCTTCTAAATCTTCATCGCCACTTCTAACAGCATTTGCAAATTCTGCCAAATCATCATAATCTTCCAAAATTTGTTCTTCCTTATGCAATGCCTGTACTGGATTATTATTGTCAATAAGGAAAAAAGCTCCAAGACATATAATCGTTCCCAATAGAAGAGATACTTTTGTCATAAGCCCTGTGTCCATCATATTTCAAATTCGAAATTATCATAATTAAATCTTTTGAAATACTTATATAATCTCGTCTCTGTCATATTTGTTTTTTTTACTAATGTACATGCTTATCCAAGATAATCTAAACAATCCTGCATTTTGAATAGTATTTCCTATCTCAGACAAAATAAAGAATTAAATTTTCTACTCGAAAGCTAAGCTAATCAGATATTATTCGGATCTGAATTTGTAGTTGGTACTCTGTTCAATGTCCACAATAATGAAACGATTTTCTGATTGCATTATGCAAACCAAGAGTGTAACAGTTCTATTATTTCAGATTACTACAAGTTACTATACTCAAAAACCTAATGTAAGGAAATGAATGGTTTACTTCATTTGATTTGCTGGAAACGATAGTAAGTATATCAAGACTTCTTTACCACATCAAAGTAAATCTTGCGGCTATTTCTACTTAATTTGACATAATAGCTAACATCGCGATCTCAGTTTGAATGTAGCGTACATGAATTTTCACAAATATAGTTTCAAAATATCAACAAGTGCTATTTTTATAGTGTTTTGGAAACTATCAAGGTTATTGTTGTTAGAACTTTTTTCATTTTTCTAATTTCCATGTAAATAGATTTTAATTCATCCTCAGTTGATGCTGATATCCGTACAATTATGTCATATACTCCAGACACTGGGGATACCTCCTGAACACCATCAATCTTTTCCAGATCTTCAACTACTTTCTCTGACGCAGCAAGATCACAACAGATCAATACATATGCGTTAACCATAGACATAGTATAATATTACAGGGTTTAAATAAATACAACACTTTTATCATATCGCTAGTGATACGCACCCAAACTATTACCTTGGGTTGAAATAGCTTTCTTAGAACCAAATAGATCTGAAGTGCAATCAAGAACGTTGAAGAGAGAAAACTAGTACATTCTATTACTATTCGTAAATTATTGTTCTCATTTTATCAAAACTTTCCTGAGATATTTTATAAAAGAATGGTTTGTTAGTACCTATCTATCTATGACAAATCGAACTATGAAAAGAAAACACAAACAATTTATCGAAGAAATGAATGCGATCGAGGTTCGTAATATGATAAATGAAAAAACAATTGCAATCCTGGTACTTGGTGCTTGTGAGAATCATGGAGATCATATGCCATTTGGATCGGATTTTATTTTTCCAATAGAAATTGCAAGAAGAGTTGCTACTAAAGTTAGTAATGTTATTGTCCTTCCTGCCATTCCGTATGGAGTCAGTCTTCATCATGATAAATTTCAGATGACCATGAGTCTTAATCCTGAAACAATGGTAGACATAGTTTGTAATATTCTTTCGAGTCTCGAACAGAATAAGATAAGGCGAGTTCTCATAATAAACGGACATGATGGGAATATTGGCCCAATAGAAATTTCAGCTAGAACTATGAAAAATAAAAACCCAGACATGATTATCGCATGTCTGGAATCTTGGTGGGTATTGGTTGGCCAGCTAAAGAAAGAGCTATTTGAGGTTTGGAATGGATTGGGTCATGGTGGCGAGGCAGAAACATCTGCCGTTCTTGCTGTGCGCCCAGACCTGGTAAACCTCAACTCTGCTCCAAAGGACGTTGTCCCAAATTTACCTGAAAACATCAGAATATTCTGGAAATTTGATGAATTAACTTCTACGGGTGCAACGGGATCTCCTCAAAAGGCCACTATCAGAAAGGGAAATGAAATACTACAGTTACTAGAAGATGTCTTGATTTCTTTCATAAGAGAAATGGAATCAACAGATTGGAAATATGGTATATATCTGAAATAGTGTTTTTTCCTTTCTATTCTTAGTATGCGCCAGATTTAATTTACATCAATGTTATCATTTATACACTATTTGTTCCTTGTTGACTATTGAATCCAAGAATTACTTTAATGTATACAGACTGAAATCGCATTCTTCGCAAAGATAATAGAGGCTGTCAAAGTCCGAACATAAAGTCATGACGTTGTAGCATCTTGGACATCCTATTTCATGCTCAATTGTGTCGCTGGCTTTTCTTTCAGCCTCACGTTGATTTCTGATCATAACGTATTGTGATTCTAATGAAACTGTTCTACTCATCCGTTTATTTTTCATTGTTTTATGTGAAGACACGTCTGAATGTTCAAGATTATGATTTATAAGATATGCATGACCTCAAAGAGAGGGGGAGAATGGGAGTAATTTTCCCTTTTTACGAAGAACCTTCATGATGAGTATATTGTATTCAATTCCAATGAACAGGATAAAATATCATAGAATTCATTATTGAATAGAATTGACACTTCGAGATGACGCGATTAATTTACATAGGATGTTGAAGGGAAAAATCGAAATTCGAAGTAGAGTTTCACTCGATAATGCAGCTGAAGAAAGAGGAACTTTAGGGTTAATTTATACTCCCGGTGTAGCGTATGTAGCCTTAGAGATTAGTAATCACAAAAATTTAGCATACGACTATACATCAAAGTGGAATAATGTGGCAATAATCTGTGACGGAACAAGGGTTCTAGGTTTGGGTAATATTGGTCCAGAAGGCGCCTTGCCAATAATGGAGGGAAAGTCTGTCTTATTCAAGGCATTAGGAGATATTAACGCAATCCCTTTGTGCATTGATACACAGGACAAAGAAGAAATAATTAGATTTGTTAAATTAATACAACCCAATTTTGGGGCGATAAACATTGAGGATATTGAATCCCCTAAGGTTTTAGAAATTGTTGAAAGACTGACCAAGGAAGTATCGATACCTATTTTTCACGACGATCAACACGGTACTGCCATAATCACTCTTGCAGCGCTGATAAATGCACTCAAGTTAGTAAAGAAAGAACTTGGTACAGTTCGTGTAATTATCTCAGGCTCTGGATCAGCGGGATATGGAATATTCAAGATCTTACAAACGGCAGGCTGCAAGGACATGATTGTCACTGATACCAAGGGTGCAATATTTGATGGAAGAGTGGATATTACTTTTCAGAATCCATACAAAAAAGAAATATCCATCAACACAAATTTTGGGAAACTGAGTGGGCCATTAAAGGAAGTAATCAAAAAGTCTGATGTGTTTATCGGAGTGTCTGGAAAAGCTGGTATTTTGAAGGGTCAAATGATAAAATCTATGAACAAGGATGCAATTGTATTTGCCCTAAGTAATCCGGATCCGGAAATAATTCCTAATCATGCCTTAGAATCTGGTGCCAGGATTGTTGCAACGGGGCGGTCCGATTTTCCTAATCAGATAAACAACGCGGTAGTATTTCCTTCAGTATTCAGGGCGTTATTGGATCTTCGGGCCAATAACTTGAGTGAATTTATGCTAGTATCAGTGGCACATGCTATCGCGAGCATAGTTGAGGATGTTCATCTTAGAAATGATTACATAATTCCAAAAGTAGATGACCCGAGAATACTTCCCATTGTTACAAAAACCATAAAGAAAGTTCTTGGTAGACATATTGAAAAAAATATTCGTTCTAAAACAGATACAAGAAAGTAGTTTTCAACTGCTTTATATCTAGATAGATGATGATATTTTCAACAAAAATATATTTTACTTCTCTGAATCATCATCATCGAGTTTTTGTATAACGATGTTCGTATCATTCCAACTATTCACTTCGGTATTATTCCAATTTTCAAAATGAATTACCTCAGAAAGGATCGCTCTTTTCAACCATCCTGATATTTCTAAATCTGGTCTACCCTCAAATTTGTTTACATATCCCAAACACAGGTACGCTATCGGCTTAACGTGATTAGGTATACCTAAAATCTTGCGTAAATCTTCAATCGAGAGAATACTGATCCAACCTACTCCAATTCCTTCAGCCCTTGCTGCTAACCACAAGTTCTGTATTGCACAACAAACACTATACTCACCTGTTTCAGGTATTGATGTTCTCCCTAAAATAAAGGGTCCAAACTTTTCAGGATCGTATGTCACACAAATATTGATGTCAGATTCTAGTATTCCTTCTAATTTTAACTTGACATATTTATCTTGTCTTTCTGAATCGTTATCAAGCAGTGGAATGGATTTTTCCCGTTCTTTTGTGAAGGATTCTTTAACCTTTTGTTTTGTGGTTTTTTTCTTTATTAAAATAAAATCCCATGGCTGCGAGAAACCAACTGACGGAGCATGATGAGCTGCGTTCAAAATCCTAACGAGAATGTCATCTGGAATTTTCTTTTCAATAAAATGAGACCTGACATCTCTCCTAGAAAAAACCGCCTTGTAAAGACCCTCCTTTTCAGTTACTGTAAAAGAATCAAGATCGCTGGTCATTTTCTGTCAATCATGTACGTGACTATATTTTTAGTTCTAATAACAGGAGTGCCATGCCTAGTGAAACATGGAGATTTGAACATGAAATTGTCATCATTACCTTATCAATAAGACTGCGCATTGGCAGTGATGTACAATTTTGCTTGACACACTTCCCAATATCAATTGCTTAAATTTTCCCATACCTCTACTTCCCATGATTACTAGATCGAAATTCTCTTTTTTGCAATAATCCAAAATTACGGAAGCCGGATTTCCCTGAAGTAGAAGTGTCTTGATACTTAATCCTTTATCAGTGGCAATCTTTGAACACTTTGATAGTATCTCTTGATTTTCTTTCCTGTAGGCTTCTAACAATTCGCTTAACAATTTTTCTGATTCAATATGAGTTATTGGAACTTGTTCCATCACATTAACTACAGTAATATTTGAACCCAATTTTTCCGAAAGCAATAACGCCGCATCTAGGGCCCTGTAGGAATTATCCGATCCATCAACAGGAACTAGAACATTTGTAAACACGAGAGATCATTAATTGACTTGTGTCTAATATATGTAACATTAGACATTCTATACTACAAGTTAGTAAATCAGTGTTTAGCTTGGGTAAGAAAAGAGGAATTAAAAAAAATTGGACTTTCAGAATGCTAATTATCATATGCATAATCTGAATCTTCGAAGCATCTAACTACTTCATAGTCAGCTAGATTGTTTGAAAGATCCTGTCTGTTTTCTATACATATTTGTGTTTCAAGATCTTCTTGTGTGAAAATTTTTGAATCTTTGAATTCGTCCCAATCCATTGTATCGTCGTTATCCTTTCCATTGTCGATATCCTTAACGAGTTCTTCCATAGTGTCGTCATCATCCCAGATATCGGCATATACTTGTGGACCCACGGCACTAATTAGGGTTCCAAACATAAAGGTCAACAACGAAGCAAACAAAATCATGCTTTTCATTGGTTGTTTCTTGTTCATTGATTCTAAGGGTTAGGTTCATCATAAATAAATTAATACATTACGATAATCTTATATATTAGAATATTTTTTGAATAATTAATACAAATCTAAAGCATTTTTATATAATTCCTGTAATTATGGTTATATTTTGCCGAAATATTTTCTATGTTTTGTTGATTTTCAGTATAGAAGTTTAGGTTATGGAGTTAGAATTTAATTCAAATTTACAATGAATTAGGCAATTTTGTAGATTTTCAAGGCAATTTTGTCAATAAAGTTTTACTTGAAGTAAAATATTTTGAACAATGTTAAAGAAGAAAATGATAGTAAACTAGATATCATTTAGGAGTTATTATCTATTCGATAGCACTTGAGAACTTACTCTGGCTAAATTTGTTGCAATCAAGTCCTTATTTTTATGTACTCGTATGCATCTGTAGAGTTTTCAAAAGCATACTGTACTCTTTGAAATTGTTCGCGGAATCTAGACACTGAGCTAGCAACTTGTTTTGGATCTGACTTATCTATCACTATTTGCTTGATAAATGCTGCAATCTCTTTCATTTCACTTTCTTTCATACCCAATCTAGTTACCTCAGGTACTCCAATCCTAACACCACTTGGGTGCATGTAATGTTTACCAGATTTGATATCACCTGGAAGGAGTTGTCTATTAAGAATGATGTTTGCTTTCTCTAATTCCTTTTCAATAGTTCCACCATCTCCAAATTTGGAAACGTCTACAGCCAATTGGTGCGATGCCGTGTAACCACGTTTTTCTCCTAAAACTGTAAAACCAAAACTTGCGAGTGATTCAGCAAGAGTTTTTGCGTTTCTTATGACTTGTTTTGCATATTCCTTTCCAAATTCTAATGACTCTGCTAGGGCTATTGCTTTTCCTGCTACGTGGTGGAGGTGATGACTACTTGTGTTCCCAGGAAATATTGCCTTTTTGATATTATCTGCATACTTTTCTAGTGATACAATAATTCCTCCTTGTGGGCCCCATAGAGTCTTGTGGGAGCTCATTGTCATCGAATCTGAACCTTCTCCAATTGGGTCTTGGAATTCCCCTCCAGCTATCAATCCTGCCACATGAGCTCCGTCATAATTCACGTAAATATTGTTATCATGCATAAAAGTTGCCAACTCTCTTACTGGATGAGGAAAAAGAAACAAACTTCCTCCGAACATCGCAATTGAAGGTTTCTTACCATTTGCAATCATTTCAGCGACCTTTTTCTTGGTAGCGTCTACATCGATTGTCATATCTTCTTTTGAGAATGGATAATGTTCTATATTGAGACCGTGAACAAGACCGGCAGTTCCAGAATGTTCCTTTTTACCATGAGAAATATGTCCTCCACTGGGGATAGATGCTGCTAGCATATGGTCTCCTGGATTAGAAAAAGCAGAATATATTGCAAGATTTGCGACCACACCTGAAGTAGCCCTACAATCAGCAAATTCTGATTTGAACACCCTTTTTGCCAATTCATTGCAGATTAGTTCTACTTCATCGATATAGATGCATCCAGCGTAAACCCTTTCGCCAGGCCAGCCTTCCGCATATCGATTTCCAAAGTCTGAAACTATTGCTTCTCTTACCGCAGGACTGGGGATATTTTCACTTGCAATCAATGGAATAGAAGACTTGAACCACGTGTGATGTTTTTCAATAAGATCGAATACCTTATGATATGATTCTTTAGCGTCCATTGTGATATTTATTGTGACTTTAAGTTCCTAATTTAAAATATTGGTTGCCATGTTGAATATGCTTTTACGTTTCTTGTTAGTAGATGACTCTATTTTGCTATTTCACAACTTTTAATTTACTCTAGATTAGACTCATACTGATGGATAAAAATGACGTTAAATGTGCCATGTGTGGTAACACGTTAACTTTTAGGTACAAATCTATGGAGCAGTGGAATATTTCAGGAAACCTCTGTGGCATATGTTATGAGAAAAAGTTAACTGAGTTTTATATTTCTCCAGATCGTAAGGATATTGTGAAAAGATAACGCTTGAAAAAAAATCTGGATAGATTTACTTTTAGCTTTTCTTGACTAATCACCAGTGAAATGAAAAAACAGAAAATCTAACGGTAGGATTTTTGTTTTCTACGCCTGGCTCCAGATCCACCAAACTTCTTTGATTCTGTCTGCCTTGGATCGCCTGATAGCAAATGCCTATCAAATTCAGTTATTCTTTTACGAATTTCCGTGCGAATGCTTCTTGCAAAAGGATGGTCTTTAGGATCTCTTCCACCCTTACCAGCACCTGTCAGTGCCCGACAGATAGCGATGGTACTTGCAAATGCTTGACCCATAAAACCGCCACCATGAACCTTCACACTAATATCCACTTTATCTCTATATTCGCCAATCAGTTTTAATGGAATTAGTACCAATTCCCTTGCTACTTCGGAATTTATTAATTCAGCTGGTATGTTGTTGATTCTAACTTTTCCAGTTCCTTTTGAGATCGTTGCCACTGCCCTACTTGATTTTCTCTGACCTGGATAAAGATCTATCTTATTCATAATTGTCCAACCCGTTCCAACCTATCTGTTTTGATAATTCGCCAAGTGTAATAAAGTATGACGATGGTTTCCTAATTTTGGAATCTTCAAATGTTTCAAGTTTTGTATTCTTGAGCTCTGGTGGTATTGAGATATAAACTCTCAACCTCTTTAAGGCTGTTAGACCACTAGATTTCCTTTTTGGTAACATACCTCTAACCATCTTCGTAATGATTTTGTCAGGTTTTCTTGGATGAAATGGACCATGTATTGGATTTGTATTAGATGCAATTTCTAGATACTCTTTATAGATTTCAATAGTTTTGTATCTATTTCCTGAGATCATGCTTTTTTCTGCATTGACTACTCTGACATGATGCCCTTTGAGTAAAAGTTTTGAAACATGAGAGCACATTCGCCCGGCGATGCAATCCTTCGCATCGACAGTCATAATTTGATTAGGTTTTTGTTTTTGCTCAGTGACTTGCTTAACCAATTATTCTTACCCCCTTGCCATCTGGATATTTGTTTATCAAGCTATCAAGAGCCCATATTTTTCCGCCCGCGTCAAGTACTTTTCTTGTGGCAGTTTCTGAAATACCAAAACACCAAATCGTAAGCTTGTGACTTATTTCTCCAGAACCCAATATCTTACCGGGTACTATAACAACTTCTTTATCTTTAGTAACATGAGCTAATTGACCAATGTTAACTTGTCTTCTGTTGGATCGTGACCTTGAAAGCTCTTTTAAAACAGCTTTCCATATTGGAACTTTATTCTTCTTTAAGGCATTTCTTAATGTCCAAATTGTATTGCTCATTGTATCAGGAAACATGAAATATTCTCGCTATCCTTAAACCCCAAATAAACCTATACCTAAATATTCTTTGGCAATGATAAGGACTGAATAACACTATCAAAATCCTTGATTTTTGATCCGAGTATTTTAGCTGCCTCAATTACTATCTCTTCTGGAGTCAATGCGCCATTAGATTCTATTACCAGTATTGAATCTTCTTCTTTCTTGCTATCCTTCACAACAGCAACTGACGTTGGCTGCCACTTTGCATGTGATTTCCCTATTCCTAGCCTTGCATATGCCTCAAACTTTAATTTTTGACCTGGAGCCAAGGATACTATTGGTATTTCGCTATTTACAGGTTTAACAACTTCATCCTCAGATATCAAATCTGCAGAGGTGATTACTCTTGTCTTATCTTGAGATTCGGCATCTAAAACCAGTAATACTCTACACTTTGAACAGCCAAGCGTGCTCTTGCAATCACAGACATGAGGCATCACAAACCTTTCAAGATCAGTCCGTAAGGGAATAAGTCCCAGTCTATGAGCAACAGCCTCATCATGCATTACAGATGAGTTTTCAAGTATTACCACATCATCAATTGCAAAAGTAGGAACTTGGCTGATAGATAATCTTCTCAATGCATTGACATATTGTCGGGGAATATCACTAAATTCAATAACTATATGATTATTATCTCTCTCAAGAATCTTAATCGTGTCCAAATCGTCCACGAAAATTTATTAACGAACCCTTAAAAATCTACCGAAAATCATGGTTCCATTCAATTGTCTTGATTGTCTAAAATCAAAAGGTTAATGCCTAATAATTATCATAATTGCTTAATTGAGCAGCCAGACAATCCTGGAATACTACGGAGTATCTCCCTATGAATTAGAGGCCATCTATAGCAGTCTGGCTAGATTTTCTGAGGTTGATGAAAAAAAGTTGGATAGTTCAGAATATCTTAGTCTGCTAAGTATCGAGTTTCCCGTTTCTTATGATGATAACTTTTTTCAATTATTTGGTCTTGATAATTGGCAGAGGATAAAGTATATTTTTAAGGAAATGAAGCGAAGGAGAGGCAAGAAGGATTTCAAGCTAAGCTTGTCATTTTCTGGATCTACAGACGGTAATTCAAAGCTGGTCTTTTCATTAACTGGAAATATTGGTGCTCAATTTGAATACGCACTTGAAAAAATCCCTCATATGGTGGACTCTGTAAATATGAAAATCAAAAGCTTGGAGACAAACCGACAGGTTATGTCATTTACATATGACGAATCAACTATGAAGTGGGTGTTATCTGAGAAATTCTAATGATTGCAAAGACGGAAACAAGATGCAACTTGTGCTTAAGAAAAGCAATTCAGGATAAATTTTGTGAATATCATTATGAAGCATTACAATCCCTAAGGGATCATTATCAGGTTTGGAAAAGTAGTTATGGTGAAATAACCTGGTATGATTATCTAACTAGATTGCAAGAAACAAAGTATACTGGCAAGTGGGTCAAAGAAGTTATTGAAATAGAATTAAAAAAAATAAAAAATGAATGAGATTATGTTTATTTAACTTACATTTCTCCCATACCAGGAGGCATTCCGCCAGGAGCGCCGCCAGATTTGCTTGAAGCTATTACATCATCGATTCTGAGAATCATGGATGCAACTTCAGTAGCTGATTTTATGATTTGCTCCTTAACGCTGAGTGGCTCTACAATATTTAGCTTGGACATATCCACAATCTTTGCGCTTCTTGCATCGATGCCACTCCATTTTGATCCCTTTGCTTGTTTGGATCGGAGTTCCGTAAGTGTATCTATTGGATCCATTCCAGCATTTTCTGCTAAAGCAAGTGGAATAACTTCAAGTGATTCTGCAAACTTGTCTGCAGCCAATTGTTCTCTTCCAGATAATGTTGAAGACCACTCCCTTAGTTTTCCTGCAACAAAAGATTCTGGTGATCCGCCGCCTGCAACTATTGATGGTTTTTCCATGACATCTTTGGTTACCATTAGAGCATCATGTAATGAGCGATCGGCCTCATCAACGACTCTCTGTGAACCTCCTCTAATGAGAATGGTAACAGCCTTTGGATGTTTGCATCCCTCGATGAAAACCCATTTGTCGGTTTCAACTTTTCTCTCTTCTACGAGATCTGCAGAACCCAGGTCCTTGGAACCCAAATCCTCAAGATTATTAACAATTCGGGCACCTGTTGCTCTGGCCAATTTGGTCATATCACTTTCTTTGACCCTTCGAACAGCCAAGACATTGGATTTGGCCAAATAGTGCTGCGCAACATCATCAATGCCTTTCTGACATATAGCTACGTTGGCACCTGACGAAATAATCTTGTCTACCATACTTTTTAGCATCTTATTCTCTTCTTCGAGGAATAGCTTCATTTGATCTGGTGAATTGATGTTGATTTTGGCATCAAATTCTGTTTTCTCTATTTCTAAAGCGGAATTGATTAGAGCAATTTTTGCCTTCTCAATCCTTTTTGGCATTCCGCCATGAACAACTTCCTTGTCAAGTACGATTCCTTTGATTAGTTTTGTATCTCGTAATGAGCCGCCAGCTTTCTTTTCAACCTTTACATCATCAATATCTACACTGTAACCAGATTCTTTTGGTTCAGAAACCTGTAGCGCTGCATTAACTACCACTTCAGATAACTCATCAGATTCCTTGGACACAAGTTTGGTCTGCATTGATGTCTTGGCTACCTTCATTAATTCAGCTTTGTTACCACCGTCTATTTTCAGTGCAATCTGATTAAAGATCTCAATGCTCTTTAACGCACTCTTCCTATAACCATCGACAATAATAGTCGGATGAACATCTTTTGTGATTAATTCCTCGGCTTTTTCGATCAATGCCCCAGCCAAAACTACAACTGATGAAGTTCCATCTCCTACCTCATTGTCAGTAGCTTTGCTTATTTCCACCATCATCTTTGCCGCCGGATGTTGAACGTCTATTTCCTTCAATATTGTTGCGCCATCATTGGTAATTGTTACGTCTCCTAGTCCATCTACTAACATCTTATCCATCCCTCGTGGACCAAGTGAGCTCCTTACAACTTCTGAAATCAATTTTGCTGCTGCGATATTATTTTTTTGTGCGTCGCGTCCTTTAGTCTGACTTGCTCCTTCTTTCAATATCAAAACAGGCATACCGCCTGCTGAACCTTGTTGAATTGACATTTATTACTTCATATCTCCTAAAACTTAATATAAAATCCAGTTTCGGGATATTTTAAATTTCCGACATGAAAAGTAAGATAAATTAAAAAATTTATGAAAACAATTGATCGAATTTGCCTTCCATCAACTCAGAATAGATTTCTTTGGCGGGTTTGTTCTCCACTTTAATTCCGCTACTTACACAAGAACCAATAATTTCCTTTACACTTGATTTTATGGTTGTTGCATACGAAACATCAATTTTCATTTTAGCTATTTTCACTATCCCTTCCATGGAAATATTCCCAACGTAATTTTTTCCAGCTGTACCAGAACCTTTTGATACATTTGCTTCCTTCGCTATTAAAGCAGTAGTCGGAGGTACGCCGACTTCAACATTAAATTTTTTTGTATCTGGATCGATCTCTACTCTTACAGGAACTTTCATCCCTTGAAATTCTTTGGTTTTCTCATTAATCGTATTAACTACCTGCAATACGTTTATTCCCATAGGTCCTAATGCAGGTCCAAGTGGAGGTCCAGCGCTAGCTTCGCCGCCACTTACAAGAGCAGAAATAGATTTTTTTTGTTCCATAGCAGACCATTCTTAGAATTATGTTCTTTAATTTAATAGTTTATGTAGCCTACCTATGTGCTCTTTTTCAAATAATTTGCGTCGACTGTAACGGGTATCTGATAAGGAGAATCTAGCAATAACACGGTTGCCTCCTGCTTTTCATAATCAACCCTTGTTATCTTGGCTTTCATGGATTTGAATGGGCCAGCGACAACCTCGACTGTATCATCTATGTTTAACTCTGATACTACAGGTCTTTTTACCAAATAACTTTCAATGTCTTTATAAGGTAATTCTCCACGGATTTGTCCCTTAACATGTCTGACACCAATTAGAGCGTCATAAGCAATGTTAGAATCAGGCGCCTCGATTATTATATATCCCTTAAAACTATCAAGTAATAATATAGAACGCACAGGAATCTTTTTTGAATTTATCCTATTTTGTGCCAAGTTCACTACAATATGTTCCTGCCCACCGGTTGTTCTAATCGCAAAAAATTTTGAATCTGATTCCCGGCTTTCAGTTTTTGCTTGGGAACCTTCAGGTTCAACAATACTGTCAGATGATGTACCGTTGACCTTTTCAAGTTCGGAATCATTAGTTTCATCAGGGTTTTCTTCCACCATACTAGTCGTATCGGAGGTAGTTTCGGTTTTAATATCAGGTTTTTCAGAAAAAACCTCGTTTAGGTCATCGAAATTGTCTTCTTTCCCCATAGTACTACCTTCCAATTTTTCTTCAGCATACGATAACTGGGTACAATTTATAAGTTTAATCAAAAGTCGTCATATCTTTAAAAATGTCGCACCTAAAGGAGACGAGTGGATGAGCATATCATGATGCTTACTTCTTCATATTATTTTTTCTTCTTGATGCAATTGAAGCTGAGAAATAAATGACAAACCCGCATATGGCCATTATTAATCCATAAAATGACAATGAACCTTTGCTCAAATATGTTCCAATTCCTACAATTATGGCGCCCATAACAAGCAAGAGCATCCCGAGTCTGACATATTTCGGAATATTTTTGGTCAACTTGTATT
>DATFEX010000030.1:0-9892 GCA_035250685.1 Nitrososphaeraceae archaeon
AGTAGTTGAATGCCCATTACACTCTTGGCATTATAACATACGTACTGGTGATCTATTGGATTATCTGGAAGGAGTTAAATTAAAGACTTACAAGGTTGACTTGAAAGGTAAGGATATTTACATAGACGTTTGAATCAACTATTGCCAACTTTCACTAATAGGTTATCATTCCTAATTTGAAACTTTTTAACAAACTTTCTGATACCGTTGAAGATATTGGCAATACTGAAGATAATAAGATTAGGATTTATGTTTGCGGTATTACAGTTTATGATGATTGCCATATTGGACATGCAAGAACCATTGTAGTTTTTGATGTTCTGAGGCGATACTTGAATTACAAGGGGAAAGAATTAGTATACGTACAGAACTTTACTGATGTCGATGATAAAATAATTAATAGAGCTGAATCGGATGGAAAATCTGCGGAGGAAATTTCCTCCAAGTATATCACGAGTTATTTTAATGATTTTTCTAAATTAAATGTTCTCAAAGCAGATTTTTATCCAAGAGCAACTGATCACATAAATGAAATAATCGAAGCTATCAAAATTTTAAGGGAAAAGAATTATACTTATACAACTCTTAATGGGATATATTTTAGAGTACGCTCATTTCCAGACTATGGTAAATTATCTAAAAAACGAATAGATGAACTCGAAGAAGGTACTAGAATTGAAATTGATAACCTAAAAGAGGATCCGTTGGATTTTGCCCTGTGGAAATTCTCATCGGATGTTCCAAATTGGGAAAGTCCATGGGGTTGCGGCAGACCTGGCTGGCATATTGAGTGTTCAGTCATGGTATCAAAGTTTCTCGGAAAAGAAATAGAGATTCATGGAGGAGGGAGCGATCTTGTTTTTCCTCACCACGAAAATGAAATAGCCCAATCTGAAACTTTTACCAATAGGAAATTAGCAAAACTATGGATGCATGTTGGCATGGTTACCATTAATTCAGAAAAAATGTCAAAATCACTTCGAAATATGATAATACTCAATACCGCACTGAAAAATTGGGGTTCAAATGTCCTTAGGTTGTATCTAATTTCTTCTCAATATTCAAAGCCAATGGATTACAACGATGAAATTCTACAAGAATCATTGCAAAAATGGCGACAGATAGAACACTGTATTTATGAATTGATTACGACAAAGAATGAAAAAGAAGATCTAAGCGAATTTGAAGAAAAATGCAAAACTTATCTAACTGATTTCTTGTCAGCATTGGAAATCAACCTGAATACTCCGCTAGCATTGTCGAAATTCATGAAACTGGTGTCTTATGTAAATAACTTGAGTTCATCTGAAAAATTAACTATTCATATGGCAGATAAAGCGTTACCTATGCTATATACGATCATGGACATCATCGGTCTAAGGATAATGAGAGTAGATAATGATGCGAAGGAACAAATTGAACAAATGATTGCGGAGAGAAATAAACTTAGAGGAGAAAAAAATTTTCAAGAGGCAGATGTAGTAAGAAAAAAGATTTTGGAAATATTTGATGTAGAGCTTACTGATCACGGCAATTACACATCATGGAAGAAAAAGGAAATAATTGATTATGAACGTAAGACTTAGAGTTACAGTAAAGGTAAGAATCTATGCTCTCACAAGCATAAATGATTGTTCCAACTCATAGAAAATACCCGACAAACTTTTAATTATTCAACAGAGAAAGTAGACTTGAATGAAAAAAAATGGAATGACTTTTAGAATCATGCTAATGTCATCGATTATCATGTCGTCATGTTTTTTAACTCATCTTGATACCGTCGGTGATATTGGGCAAGTTTCTGGGGAATCCACTGGTCCATTGATACCTCAAACAACCGAACAGTCCGGTAATAATACTACCCTTAAGGCTTTTACCGACTCGCTACGAGGTTTGGTATCAAAGTCAAAAGAACTTACAGCCAATTATCAAGTAGAGCTAGGAAAATGGGCGACAAAGGAAAACGATAACTCTACAATGATCTCAATAACGGACAAATACTTGCCACAGTTTAAGGAACTTGAAAAAGAGGGTACAAATCTAGCAGTGCCATCCGAACATAAGAACATTAAAGAATCCTTTATTAACTCAATTAGTTCAGAGGCCGCCAGCTATGAACACTTCAAGAATTACCTCATTACTGGAAATGGAACGGAAAATGATCTGTCTGATGATAAATTTTCTCTTGCTTTTCAATATGAACAGGTATATGAATTATTTCTGTTAAAAAATCGCTAATGTATGAAGAGTATATTTGATTTGAAACATAATTATTTCTTCATCATACATTTATTCACAAGATTTTCTAGTGAACTTTATTTCAGAAACTGTCTGTGCAGTTTTTCAATTCTTTCAATTCCTAAAGGAATGTTACTATTTAGTGGTATATTGGTTCTTATGATGGGTGGTACGGGCTACTCACTCGGAAATTTTAGTGTTATAGAACAGAACAAAATTATCGACCAAAGCGGTTTTATTCATTTGTTAGGTCAAATAAGAAACATATCAAATGAAACACAGAAAACAATCGCGGCTCATGCAGAATTTTACGATAAGAGCGGGCGTAACATAGGTAATGCAAGTGGCATAGTATTAGTTAGGTCTTTGAATATTGGAGAAGTTTCGCCATTTGAGATAATATTTTTGGATAAGAATCAAACTAGATATTTTTTTAATTATACTCTTGATTTCACTAGCGAGATTGGGGGGGAAAAGCAAGATAATTTGGTAATAACCTCTTTGAAATCAAGACCAGACATATTTGGGTACTATTATGTTAGTGGAAGGATTTCCAATGTGGGTAACATTACTGCTACCAATGTACTTGCAATAGCATCGTTCTTTGACAACAATGGTAGGATCATCGGATTATCAAGCGCAATTGCCGAGCCAAACAACTTGACTTCCTATTCCACATCAAGTTTTACAGTTGTTATGGACGACAAGGTTCAATCATCAAAAATTAAGAATTATACATTGATAATTGATTCAGACCAATACACATCCAGATAGTTGCCCTGAATTTTAATGGTTTCTGGGACAAAGAGAGTTCTAGGAATTAGTCAATCTTCGAACAATGAGATTTCTCAAGAATCACAAATTGCTGTGACTACAGAATTATATTATCCTTATAGTGATTGTATGATTGTATGGAAATATTCGAACCTTCAATGTTTCTTGCCATGTTTCCGTATCTATTCATCGGTAGCTTTCCAGTTTTCGGATTGATACTGGTTACAAAGTGGATAATAGATGACATAAAGAAGAAACGAAAGTTAGCTTTGAAATTCTAAATAATATCTATCTAACATGCAATTGAGGCCAACTTTTGGTGAATACTGTCGCCAGTGTCCGAAAATATATATCACATGATTGAATAGGTTAAGTATATGTCAGAAGGCGCCGAGCGAAAATGCGCATTGTGTGAGGTTACACTTCCAAAAGAAAGTGCGATAAATATCTGTGAAAGTTGCTTAAAAAATGCAGATTGCTGTGTCGGCTTGGAAAACCTGAGAGAATAGCCTTGACTACTCCGCCATTTTTAGGGTATCACTAATTGTAATGATGCCTGTGACTTCACCCTTTCGAGTTACAAGTACGCATTTGGCAAATCGAACAAGCGGGATAAGAGCTTTAGCAGGGGTGGATATGTCTACTATTGGTGGTGGGGGTTCCATTATCTGCAATATAGGTATCTGGTGGATATTTTTCTTGTCATCGCTCTCAAGCACCTTTCTAGCAAGGATATCCTCACTTACCAGTCCTACTATTCTAGAAACATCAAAAACAGGAATCTGACTAATAGAATTCTTCATCATTTTCTCTATTGCGACTTCTAATTTTTCATCCTTTTGTACTGTGATAACCTCATGACTACAAATATCGCCAGCTTTTAACGAAGTTTTTCCTTCCTGTGAACTGAGTACCTCAAATATTTTTTTGGCAGTATCATAACTTGGTTTACATCGTCCTGATTCAATTTGGTTTATCATTGATGTACTAATTCCCGATAAAGATGCCAACTCGCGTTGCGTTAGACCCAATCTCAACCTCCCTTGTTTAATGTAATCAATCCGCGGAAGCATTTACACATTAATTATTCTGATTTCATATTTTTATAGTAATACGCTCTTTAGGTATTGTATTATTTAGTTTCCTTATACCTGTGAGTGATGGTATTTGATATGACTGCCATACAAAAAGACGAAGAGGAGGAAATATACTCCAATTTCATAAACTCGATCAACTCTGATGTTACAAGATTAAATTATGAACTCCATGTAGATCTATTCAAGAAATTTTGTAACCAAGTCAATTTATCCGGTTTATTGACAATTGAGGAACCTCAAAAACACATCATCAATTACATAATTTCATTGAGACAAAGAGGGTTAGCATCAAGTTCAATATCGACTATGATTAACGCAATTTATCATTTTTACGATATGAACGATGTGGCTTTGAATAAGAAAAAGATAAAGATGTTCATAGGACAATCGCCAAAAAAAGTATCCGATAGGGCATATACGCATAGTGAAATATCAAGAATCCTGACCGTTTCAGATATGAGAATGAAGGTAATGGTATTGTTAATGGCCACAGCAGGACTGAGAATCGGAGCACTACCACAATTAAGATTAAGAAATTTAGTAAAGAATGATTCGATTTATAAAATTACAGTTTATGAAGGATATAAAGATGAATATTATACGTTTTGTACTCCTGAATGTGCATCAAATATCGATTCATATTTTGAATACAGAAAACAAAATGGCGAGAAATTAGAAAATGATTCGTTTTTGATTAGAGATCAATTCGATATAACAGACTTGGAACAAATCCGCAATAAGAGTAAAGGTCTAACTGTCGGAAGTCTGGAAGGTATTCTTGGCACGGTATTACTAAAGGCCGGATTAAGATCTGTAGATCATACCTACAAATGGATAAGAAAAGAAGTGCCTAGAGCACATGGCTTCCGCAAGTTCTTCACTACGCAGTTAGTCAATTCAAAAGTAAATCCAGAGATAAGAGAGATGTTATTAGGCCATAAGATAGGCTTGACAGGATGTTATTACAGGCCTACGAAGGATGAATTGTACGTAGAATATCAGAAAGCAATTGACAATCTTACCATTAATGAAGAAAATAGACTGAAGGCAAGACTGGAGCAGAAAATACAGATAGAAAAATCACAATTTGAAGCGCTAAAAGCAGACTTAGACGCATTCAAGAATGAGGTTTTGAAACAAAGACACCAAGGTGTCTAATCTAATCTAGTCCATCAATGAGGTCTTGTAACTGTGAATCAATTTGCATGATCTCCTCATCGTTTTCTAATTTATTCTTCAAATACTGTTTTGCATACTTTAGTGATTCAGTTGTATCTAAAAATCCATTATTAGTATCCACATAAGCACGCCTAATATCACTAACATTGTTTTCAAGTTTGTTACTTAATGACACTTTGAGTTTCACTATAAAATTATTCATTGTATCAGTTAGAACATAATCGGGTACGGGAATCGCACGGTTATAATCCCTTTTAGGGAATGTTTTAATTAATTTATCTTTCAACCAATACCAAAATCTTTGTGCACCAACCTCATCCATTATAGTATTCAATTCAATTCTGTAATGTTCTATAAAATCGATATATTTCAGATCGATACCATCATTAGACATGTATATCGTATTTAGAAACTTCATATAATTAGTATCATGTTCATTGTTAACTTTCCACCAAGAGTTTTGTTTTAACTCATCTCTAACTGCTCCTTTACTTAAATTCCTGAAATATGTCCAATGATCACCTCCGATATAACTCTCCCTGAGTTTACGCCGATCTAATTGCTCAAACGGATTACCATACTCATCTCTCTGAGCATTGAACTCGTCAATGACACCTAGGTCTATTCCAAGTCTGATCGCACCGTTAATTTTATGTGCTAATAAAATACCACTAGCATCAAAATCTGTTAATATGGCCAAGTTAACACCTTGCTTCTTGGCTTCTTGTGCTAACATGACACCATATTCAGAGACAAAGCCTTCCGATTGTACTAAAGCGATATCAAGTTCAGATGTAAATGGTACAAGTTTGTCGACAGTACCTTCCTTCTCAATAAGGACAATATCAACACCTAGGTGTGCTAATTGTTTATAATTTTCAAAACTGACACTGTGAAGTTTGCCTTGGAAAGCCATGACTGCTCTGTCTGCTGCAAAAATGCCTACTTCATGACGTTTTACACTATTGCGGTCACAGTAATTTTTTATATGCTGATTAATAATTTTTCTCTTATCGCTTAATTTCGTAACATCATAGCCCATAGCATCTAATTTCTTTCTAGTATTGTAAAAAACGTCAGACTGATCCCAACGATTAGTAATTTTCAAGTCTGGATTCTTCATTACTGCCTTATAGCGGTTGTATAAGATATCATCCTCTACTTTAAACACGAGTCCCCTTGGAATTTCGAGTTTATATTCAGACATCTTATCTACCTAAGACACCTAGATGTCTATTCAGATTGCATTTAAGGCTTGAGACACTGAGAGGGGAATGGGTGGGTCCTGTTTCTAGGAAGGAAAAGTCGCTTTTTCGAAACAAAAAATTTTTTGTATTTAATTTTTTTGTCTAATACTAGATAATACATTAATCTATTAATATATAATGCAGGATCCCGGATTTCTCCAAAACCCAAATTCAACTATCAACCTACCAAAACCCTACTTCATATTTTCCCGGAACTGTTCTTGCATTTCCATAACTTCTTCCTTGCTAAAGTCGAATTCCTTCTTGCCCTGGTTCAACCGATCTACGAAAGTTTGATTAGGAACATACTCAATTTTAGTTACAAGTCTACCATTTTCATTTATCTTGGTTACATTTCTTTGCAGCCTGGTCCAACATTCCTTACAATACGGTCTGTTAACATCACTAGCAACATTTGCAATTCGATCATGTGGATGTTCACATTTGTACCCCAATCTCTTACACCAATCACGCAAGAACATAATTTTCAGTTCCTTTATGCCTAATCTGTGTTGTCCTGATTTATTAACCAGAAACCTGTACAATCCTGGCGGAATATAATCATAAGATTTAGGATGTGTCATTTCTAAATTCTAACTCCTCCAGAAACTGGCTAATTCGATGTTGACAATTCTGCTCTTTTGCGTGGTACATCAACTGTTGGATGATATTATGAAAGTGTTCCAAGAGTCTGGTATTTTCATCTATCATTTTCTTTGGATCCCCAATTCCTTTTCTATTAATCTTTGAATGTATGTGCTTCTCGGAACGTCACCACGGACTTTGTCTAATTCTTCAAAGAGTGATTTGGGAAACGATATCCCAACTATTTTCTGGTTTGACATGCCTGAAACTTATGGTAACTGTGCTAATGGGAACTAATTGCCTTTCTATAATTAAATTAGTTCTCTAGTAGTCTATAGGTTCTACCAGGTAGTATAATGAGTACACAATTAACTAAAGCAATCAAAGTCAAAGATGACACTTATGCGAGATTGTCAGAAAGAGGAAAAAAGAACGATACCTATGACGATATTATTCGCAGACTTTTAGAATCGGAGGAAAATAGAAAATGAGTATTAATCCAAGCGATCCGCATGTAAGGTATACACAAATTATAGATTATAGCAAGACTCCTAAGCCAAAACAAAGCGATGATCTATTTTTGCGTGAAGGAGTAAACGGATGGCGACTTTCATACAATACTAATGAATACGGAAAAGTCATAGTAAAAGCCACGAAGATAATTGAATCGACAGAGTACAATGATGAATCCAAAATTGAATTCACAATAGAAACGAAGGAGAAAAGAATACCTACAATTAAGAAAATAAACATAGGATATAAAAGCCATTTTGCGGATCCCGATTTTCTCGAAATAGATGATAACAAAGATCGTACAACACAATCATTCGAAGGCCATTATTCAGGACAATATGTTGCAAGCAGTATCTTAACGCCTATAGAGTTCGTTCAAGAAGTAATTCCCGACGTGGATAAACTTCTAAATGATAGAAAATTTAACGAATACGTTTCAGGATTTGAGGAATCAGCGAAATGAGAATAATCACAAAGAACGTTCATGGATATGACATCAAAACAGTAGATGATAGCCAAGATGCGATAAAAGCATTAAAGAACGCTAGTGTACGACCACAAGTATCTTTATGGGGTAGGTTACAAATGCTAGAAAATGACGTAAATGCAAACAAGAGTGCTTCAACTGAACACAATATCTCCAGTTGGGCCCGTCTACATAAATATACGCAAAATTGACGAATTATTTCACTTCTTTCTTTGGAAGGTTACTCAAACCCAAAGTAAAGGTGCAAACAATCCCTATAGAAGAATTCAATAAAACGAGACAAGCATTAGAAGAGGTTAATAACAAAATCCATACACTAACAAAGAAAAATGAAGATATGATAAACAAGAACGAGATTAGTCTAGCAGAGATAGAATATGTTGAATTTCAAATACGAATCGATAAAATCGCGAATATCTTATCTAGACTTAATTTATCAGAACAGGAGCGTAGCAAGTTACAACAAACATTAGTTAATTCAGATCTAGCAATAGAGTTCATAGAAGAGACATATGCGCCTATATCTAAAAAAAATATCTTTGAAACAAAGTTACCACAAAAGAGCATAGCAGACCGTAGTAACGAACTGAGTTATTACAAATGAACCCCACTATAACAGATATAGATCCGGAGAAACTAGAGCAATTAAAATTAGAACTAGAAACAATCCATACATCGACTTTCAAGATAAAGAATGCTTTAATAAAGAAATATGTCGGTACATGTGTTAGTTGTTATGATATTCCCTCTAAAATAGTAACATATGATGTTGGCGATGCTAAAAAAGTCGAAAGGTATTGCTCTAAACACTTTGTCCAATTATTAGATACTTCTGGAAATAATGAAACGGTAGCAATAAGAGACAGAAAATCTCGAGGGAGCAAAAATGAATACAAGTCAGAATTGTGAACTCAGATGTAATTGGTGCGGCCTGAGTAGAAAAGATCCGCATTACAATGCTTTATACCGATCGAGATATGGACATACACCTTGTTTTTGTCGATGCCATAGTCCATTTTCCCGTGGAGCCAAAGGTCTGTTTTCAGATTCACCATTTAAATTTATGTCAAAAAGAGGTTGGGAGTAAAAAAATGCAAACTATTGAGAATGAAATACCAAATCAGAACGAGAACATAGTCGGACATAGGCAAAAAAAGGCTCCATATACCAAGATTCAGAGAAAAGAAAGACGGGACGAAGTTTATAGACTGCATTTTGATAACGGGATGCCTGCAACAAGAATTGCTGAACTGATGAAAGTAGACAGAAACACAATAAACAACGATCTTAAGATCCTATACAGAAAGGCCATAAAAGAATACAATCCAGATCTGACTTTTGATGATATTATAGAAAAACAGTTACTAAGGCTAGAAACACAGCGTGATAGGCTATGTCTGTACCTTTGTGATGCTAAAGACATTAACAGTAAACTAGCGATTGAGCGTTTGATAACGGATATTGACTTCAAAGTAATTGGAGTAATGGATAAAATGGATCAAAATTTAGTCCAGCATTGGCATGCGGTTATGGAACAAGTCAATAAAATAGCAGAAAGAGAAAAATTAAAGACACGATTTACCAGTCTCTTCGAACTGTACAGGATTTCTATAGATACAAGACAAGATCTCGACAAACTCAGGGAAAAGGTATGGGGTAATAGTAAAGATGCAAATGAGAATAATTAGTAGTGTCTTTTACTATAAAGAAGTAAAATCAGGTGAGGAACGTCATCTAGTTAGAAGATAAAAAAGAAGGAGAGGTATTTACAG
>DATFEX010000031.1:0-6650 GCA_035250685.1 Nitrososphaeraceae archaeon
CAAACAATAGAAAAGAATCCATTGATAGTATTGTTGCAACCACCAATAAATGGATAAGAAATTTTGGTAATACCATAAAGAAGGTTGACGTGGTTATGAACGACGGTATAAATAAAATGGCAGAATCCACTGCTGGCTACCCATTTCAATTTGAGGTATCTGTAAATTCACAAAAAAGATATGCAAAACACAACCAAGGTAGAATTGCTATAAGAGTAAACGCTATACCTCAAGCGGAAAGAACGGTTAGGTTGGGAAAGTATAGCAAGAACGAATTATTTCTTATTTCGTCAAGTTCGCCTGTTTTTCCCACGGTAAGTGAGGAAAGTTTGAAGGCAGCTGATATACTAGATGATTACGTAACACTTGACGCATCGACGTGTGATAAAGGCAGTATTATTTCTATTACAATGATAGTTGAGGAGGTAAGAGAAGAATATGTCTCAGAAAGTAGGGGTTATTCGACTATCATCCTCATCGTTTAAGTTGTTAATGACTTGACTAATCGACTATAATTTAGAATTTCTAATTATAAGTTTTAATTCTATGTAGTCCTAAATTAAGTTATGATTACGCAAAGTATCGTTATGCTAATCTCAGCGGTCATGCTAACAAACATGATCATTGGAACTGTTTATGCTGATTCACATAATAGATACTGTTACGATCGTGATACCGAAGATACACAAGTACAATTTTGCTTTAAAAGCCTCGAGGCTTGCGAAATAGAGCAGAGAAATGATTTGACAGCAGACAGTCAGTGTCGTGAACAGACAAAGTAAGAGTATTTTTTATTCGTATTATAACGTCGATGAAATATGGCCCAGGACTTTCCTTCCTAATGACTAGAATCATTTAGCGCATTGACAATTCTTCAAATAAAGAAAAATTTGATCAAGATGGCGATATGGGTTGAATGTTTAGAACCATGTTTATAATCCTCGTACAAAATACTCAAAAAGGTTTAAAGAAACAGTTAAAATAAGCAATATTTTTTTCATCACTAGACGTGATGCGACGGTCGTCCAGTTTGGTCTAGGACATCAGATTGCCAATCTGGTAACCCGGGTTCAAATCCCGGCCGTCGCAAATTGTCCTTCCGTCTGTCAATTACATCTTTGTCTTGTTTACTATTTCCATTATCTGATTGTACGCACTTTCGGCACTGTCTTTTCGAGGAAGTTGGATTACGAGTAGATTACCTTGAGAAACACTTTGAGAATCATTAGGAGCTATGGCAATTAACCCTGTGTTTGCTAAAGCTTTAAAAAATTCAGGCATATTATTCGCATAAAAAAGGTAATTCTCATCAAAACCATAATCAAGGTATGTCATCAGTACATCAACAAAGATGTGCCTAGAGTCATGAAATAAATCCAACAGCACATCTACTGCAAGTTTTTTGCCTGCCACCTTTCTAATTATTTCGTCATATCTTTTAGATTCAATCTGAATACATGGTATTGGATTTCCATTGTAATCTATCAAAGACGCATCATATTTGTGCAAATTATTTCTAAAATCATCCAGAGTATTGAAATATCTCTTTGGCATTTTATGGAATATATTAAACAATTGACGAGCCTATTTATTCATTAATTCATCCACTGGATGAATTGTAGTCACATACATTGATTTTGAATAGATTCATTCTCATGTATAATCATTCTCGATCGTGAAATGATATGGTCAGTTACCCTAGTACTTTCATCATCTAAGTAATCAGTAAAGAGTAATCTTCATCCCATTATAACTATCTAAAAAATAAACTAATAACATTATCTTTAATCTAAAATTCTTGATAATGGGTAATCAGTTCTATTACACCGCAATTTAAATAAAAAAAATTTGATAATTTTCCATGTCTTCAGAAGAATTAGTTTTAGAGAAGATACTCTCGACAGGTACAAACGGAATAAGGAAATCTGATTTAAAAAAGGAATTTAATGCATTTGATCTAGAAAGAACTTTGGAAAATTTAGTCAATGAAGGAAAGGTTTGTATTGATAAAAAAGGGGCAGCTTATCATTGTTGGACGTCTGAGGTTTACCTCAAACATCTCAATAGTGTCGATCCAAAATTTAGGATTCTAATTGATCGCATGAAGATTATTGAGAGAAAATTGGACATTCAGTCAAATAGTATCAAAGATGCACTAAATGGTTTGATTGACCTCTTAAAGACCGAAGGTGCAGATCATAACGCCCTAGTCAATTTGGATAATTTCAAAATTGAGTTTGATACAATTCTGTCAAAGAAAAACAGCTCAATTGGCTGGATTGAACTTGGACAGGTAAGAAATGAGCTAACCCAAAAATTCGAATTAAGCAAAAACGAATTTTATGAATTAGTCGAGCAACTAGTAAATGCATATCATAATGAATATGAGCTTTCTACCGGTGGAAATGAGGGCGTAATACTGAGAGGTCTGCTCCATGGTTATGTGAGGGGTATCTGAGAATGTATCCATATGGATTAAGATTAAACCCATACCCAAGCAGTCCTACACCTTCATATGTTGACAGTCAAATTCTTGGAGGAAAAACGCACAAGGACGGCAGACAGGCCATAGTAAGCTGCATTTCTGATCTATACTCAAAACTCGAAGGAACAGACCCAACGGATAGAGATTTTAGATTAATAACAATGATTCAAGATGTGGGTTCAGGTAAGACTCATCTTGCGTTCCACATTAAGGGACTTCCAGACTTAGCTGAAAAGGCCGTAACAGCTTATATTGATCTCTCTCAAGTTTCTCCTAAGAATATTCAGAATATTTATGATTCAATTCTTGGAGGATTTAGTCATGATGATGTCGAAAGCTTGAGAAGAAATGTACTTTATTTCTTGTGTAAAAAAGCTGATCATCATGGAAACTCAGTAAGAAAGGCGTTTAACTATGGATTTTTGGATAATTTGAGCGGCAACAAACATCTTAAACAAAGAGCTGACGAGATTCTAGAGGGAAAACATAGATTAAATTTTCAGTATGTGTCAGAGGTACTTGCTACTGAATTTTCTGATTTACAAAATGAGATAATCAAGTCGTTGCTAGAGGATAGATTAAGATCAGATGTCGAGCAGATAAGGTCACTTGAAGGAGTAATAAATAGCCTGAGTGCAATAGCAGATATCAATCTAAAACTTCTCAACAAAGTAACAATATTTCAATTTGATGAATTTGATTCAAAAAAAGAATCATTAGAATTCATAAAGGCAATAATTAACGCACACATACCATCGTCAATTCTCATGCTTATGCTTACTCCATCCTCTTATGATGAAATTAAAAAGGAAAATTCTTCAGTCTTTGATAGACTAGAAAAGGCAAATTATAAAATTGATCTGGCAGGATCGAATACTCTGGGTGAATTAAAAGATATAATATTTGAATACATAAAGCATTACGATAAGAACGTAAATTTTAATTCTGAACAAGAAAGTGATCTTGAATCAAGAATAAAGTTAATTTATGATGAATTTCCTGACTTTAGGAACGTGCGGTCAATGTTGAATATTTTTTACCATGCTACAGAACATGCTTCAAAGAAAGGTTCCTATATTCTCAATGAGTCGATAATTGATGAAACTATAAAATCTATTTATCCAGGATCCAAAATAAGGGGAAGTTTGATGAATGTGCCGTTAACAGACTTTATTCAGATAAAAAGAAGTACAGATAATGTGGAAACGGTTGAGCCTGATATACGCGAAGCAATTCGTAATCTTTTGACATTAACAAACAATGAAGGGTATGTTAATGAGCTGAATTTTGACAATCAAGTGGGTGAGGGGATAGATGTTACATACAATGATAGTTATGGATCAAAGGTCGCAGTATCAGTTGCTTTCAAAGATCAGCCAATAAAAACCCAGGCTCATATATCAAATGCGTCAAAATCACTTAGTATTGTGGACAAACTCGTAGTTCTTACAGGAAACGCAAGTCGCGCTCTCAGCGCCGCTTCCAGAAATGGAAATGATGTAACGACAATTGTTAATATGGATAATACCAAAATTGTAGATTTGATGTACTTTAATAAAAAATACAAAAAGCAAGAAATTTTAGATGATGACTTGGAAAGAGCTATCGCCTTGGCCCGCTCAATAAAATTATGCTAAGTTTAGGATTGTGTAGACACGAAACAATTGCCTCTCATGGAAGGGTTTCAATCGTACCAAATATTGGAAAATGATCACTATATCCTGTATTTGGCTTCCTGTGCTTTGGAATTCGCCCATTACTCCTCAAGTACTCAAACGTCATTGGAATTCCTTTTTGAGCTGGATGAAATTTTTCCGGGTTCATCGGAACAAAATAATCCTCAGAAAGATTCTCTCCAATAGTTAGTCCTTCATTAAATACCCTAACTTTCTCTAGATTCATCTTTAGTTTCTGAACACCCAACAATAGGCTTCTGGAAATCATAAACTGGTCAAAGAGATTTGTTGAGTTGTTTCTCCAATGGTAATAAGAAAATCCAGAAAGATTCCACATGCAATTGTATAGAGATGGAGTGTATTCAAGGTAATGCTGCTTATCCGTTTTATCTCTGTCAGTATTTCTAAAGATCTCTAACGATTCATTTAGTTCCATAAATATCTCCTTGTCATTTTTGGCCCGGAGAAATTTTGATATACTCTTGTCATAAGGGTCGTCATTAAAATCCCCCATCAAAAGTACGTTCTTGTTCCACCTGCTATTGATCAAGTCAACATAGCTCGTATCGGAAAGAATTTCGTGTGGCAAATATTTGATCTCCTCGAAAGGAATTTTCAATAGGTTATCAATAATTCTTCCACAGTTTTCTGCAACCATACATCTTGAGAATTCTGTATCATATTGGTCAAATCCAATTTTTCGTCCCCTCCTTGAAGGCCAATGGTTAACCAACACCAACAATTCAGCATTATTTTCCTTTATTCGCAATCTTGCCAAAAAAATATCTCGTGTAGGGTAACGAAAATTTATTCTAAATGATTTAGTTTCAATACAGTCAAAAATTTCCTTTGAATAAACCAAACAGGTATCAATTCCTCTGATGTCAGATCCGTCTATGAATTTAGCAATCTCATAGTAGCCGGGGCGAACTTTTTCACATAAATCTCTGGCAAGTTTTTCTGATTCAATCTCACAAAAACCAAGCAAATCTGGGGGATTGCCATTATTCATAATCCTTAGAGGTTTGCTTAGATTCTCTATCTTTTTGTTGAGAACCTCGGCGGTCCATCCTTTTTCTGGAACAAATTCTAAATCAGTTGCTATTTCACTTGAATTGACATCAAAAAGATTTTGTAAATTCCAAAACGCAACACTAAATTCCATTGCTTTAATCTTATACCGTGACATAAATTAGCATTTATCTTAAAATACTTTGTAGCTAACCACTTCTGCTGTCCATAGAATATATAGTATGTTATCTTTGTACCTTCACAACAATTATTAGATTTGTTTAAAAACTAGGTCAAATGAAATTAACAGATGAATACTGATATCTATTTATAATATGAATTAGATCCCACTTAATTGACTTTGAAGTACAGCACAAGTTTTTCTAAATTATTGCCCATTATGGCAATGGGCTTTTTAATGGCATTTGTGTCTGTTCTTTCAAATGAGCATGCGTTTGCATCAGGAATACCTACTAAATCCACTGAAAGCAAACGAACCGTAGATAAGGTTGTAATTTTTATTTTCTCAGATGGGCTTAAAAGCCAATTTGCTAATGCAAAACCTATCCTTGACAAGTATGGATTCAAGGGAACTTTTGATGTAGTATGCAATTATGTTGATACGAAAAATGGTTACATGGATTGGGACGAAATAAAGGTCTTACATAATGATGGCCATGATATAGGTTCACACAGTATGACTCATGTACGTCTTACAGACCTTTCAAAGGAATCCATAGAGTATGAAGTTGGAGAATCAAGAAAATGTCTCGATGATTATGGGATAACACCTAAAAGCTTTGAATACCCGTTCAGCACAGGATCAGAGGATAAGGATATTGTCGATATAGTTGCTAAACACTATGAGTTTGCAACTAGAGGAAACGATCCACTAATGTTTCTAAAATGTGATGGCCTCGTGCAATATGGTCAGGAAGATTGTAAGACATTTGCGGACAAT
The DNA here is from genome assembly GCA_035250685.1 of Nitrososphaeraceae archaeon. Taxonomy (GTDB): domain Archaea; phylum Thermoproteota; class Nitrososphaeria; order Nitrososphaerales; family Nitrososphaeraceae; genus TA-21. The sequence continues at coordinate 6,134 of DATFEX010000031.1, forward strand.
GGTACCCCTACATATGCCAACAAATATTCTATAAGGAATTGGAGTCATGATTTTGAGATTGTAGAAAATTCTTATAGCGAATCTGAGGCGTTAGATAGGTTCATTGAAGTTGTAAACAGTCAAACGGAATACAATAACGATGGATCTATAAATGCAATACCAATTATCATGTACCATGATATTGGTGAGGACAATGAAGGCGCAATAACAAATGTGGATTTATTTGGAAAAGAAATGAAATATCTTCATGATAATAATTTTCATGTTATAACGATATCGGATCTCGCTTACGATGAAGATAATGATCATTTGTATGTAAAGGATGTCGCCCTGGAGCCAGAATTGCCTGACGAAAACATTACTACTCCTATTGTAGAACCAACAGAAAATATTACATCTGATATCACTGCCCCAGTTGAAGAGCCGGAAATAAATGCTACTGCTAATGTTACTGCCCCAGTTGAAGAGCCGGAAATAAATGCTACTGCTAATGTTACTGCCCCAGTTGAAGAGCCGG
>DATFEX010000032.1:0-52576 GCA_035250685.1 Nitrososphaeraceae archaeon
TTGACAGTTTTATCAGGACCCGCTGCAAGTGTTGCAGGGGCGTTACTACATTTAAAAATACTTAATGGCATTTTCATAGAAGTTGGAGGAACATCAACAAATATTTGTGTCATTAAAAATGGTAAGCCTGAAGTTAAGTACGTTACCATAATGGATCATCCAACATGTATAAAATCTTTAGATGTGAAAGTGGTCGGAATTGCTGGTGGTTCTCTTGTGAGATGGTCGGGGAAAAAGATAACCGATGTTGGACCCAGGTCTGCTCATATTTCCGGATTGAAGTATTCGTGTTTCGCTGAGCTTCAAGAATTAGAGGGAGGACAAATAATAACATTCATGCCTAGAGAAGGAGACCCAATTGATTATATTGGAATCGAAGCTGGTGCTGGTAAAAGGTTTGCAATAACCACCACTTGTGCTGCCAATGCTTTGGGAATAATCCCTGATAATGACTATGCGAAAGGGGACAAAGAATCTGCACAATTAGCGTTATCAATCTTGGGACAGAGATTGGGCATGAACATGGAAGAAGTGGCAAACAAGATTTTGGAAATTTCAATCAAGAAGATTCTACAAACTATTAGAACTCTGATCAAAGAATACAAATTAAAAGACGATAAATTTGTTTTAATAGGTGGCGGTGGTGGTGCATCAGTCCTTGTTCCGCTTATTGCAAAGAAATTGGAATGCAAGTTTAGAATAGCTGATAATTCAGAAGTCATATCCTCTATTGGTGTTTGTACTGCTTCAATTCGAGAAGAAAGGGAAAAGATAATAGATAATCCAACTCCAGATGACGTATCACTTTTTATTCAGGAAGTTGAAAAAATTGCTGTTTCCAAAGGTGCACTTCCTGAATCGATCTCTACTCAATCTGAATATATAAGCGAGAAATCTCTTTTACGTGTTACTGTCTATGGTAATATGAAATTAGATGTAAGTACCAAAGATGCAAAAGAAATTGATGATGAGGAAGCAGAAGTATTGGCGTGTGAGCTCTTTGGTATCAATGAAGGTGTTCATAGAATATTTAATATGAAAGATTATTACATTTTTGCGTGCGAAATACATAAAAAGAAATTATTTTTGAAATCAAGGAAGCAACCTGTCTTGGTACTAGATAAATTTGGCCACGTGAGAGTATCTATAGAAAATGCCGATATCTACAGCGGTAGTCCTCAAGAAATGAAAGAAAAAATCGAATCTTTAATAAATGAACATGGCTTCTCTAAAGATGAACTCGCTCCACAGATACACATTGTTGATGGAAAGAGAATATTGGATTTTTCTAGCTTGTCGTCCACTGCACATGTTATAAAAGCAGTAACAGATGAGTTAGATAAAACTGTTAACAATCAGGTAACGATAATTATTAAATTATAAGAAAAATATTTCCCAAAAAAAGTATCAATGAGCTGAGAAATAATCCGATATAATGCTACTTAGATCAACTTTGGCAAATTCATTGGGAATTGAATTTGTAGATATCAACTCCCTTATTCCAGCCTTGAGTAACTTTTCTTTGGCGTCATCCAGTAAGAGTGCATGGGTACAAGCGACATATACATTACCAATTTTATTTTTTTTCAGAATTTCGGTCGCTTTTATGATACTATTACCAGTACTTATCATGTCATCTACAATAAGAGCATCTCTATTTTCTAATGGTAGTTGTTCACTAAGTGTAATTGATACGTCGCCTGTGAATCTATCTCGTGTTTTGATTAAAGATAGCATATCTATATCAATAGCTCCTGCAAATTTCTTTGCTCTTTCTATCCCTCCTACATCCGGAGAAATGACAATGGGCTTATTCAAAGTAATATTTTTCTTAACATAACAAGCTAATGATGGTATGGCGCTTAGATCCACTGTTTCAAAAGAGTAATTTAGTGATTCGGGACTATGGTTATCAATAGTGATTAACTTTGTAGTTCCTAATGATGCTAAAATTCGTCCAATTAGATTAATAGTTACTATCTCTCCTTCAACAAATACCTTATCTTGTCTTGCGTATGCCAAATATGGATTGACAACACAAATATCGTTAGCGCCATCTTGCTTGCATTTATAAATAATCATGAACAGTTGCATGAGATGCTGATCAATAGGAGGATATGTGGAATGAATGATGATGCAATTCCTTTTTGCCATGTTATCAAGTCTGATTTTGCTTTCTCCATCTGCAAATGTACGTAACTCGGTATTTTCATACGGTACATCCAGATTTAATGAAATATTTTTTGCAAGAGATGAATTTCGATTATCTGAAATAATTACAGTGTTGTTTTTTTCCAATGTAGGAATATGAAAATATTTTTTAAACAACTATTTAAAAGTGTTAAATTAGTTTTCATCTATTGTGTTATTCTGTATATGGAATGTAGAATGTTTTCATGTCTTCAGCTATATCCACATTGCTGTGAATGGTTCTTGCTTCATCCAAGAGAATACTTGAATCATCATATCTTGAACTGAAATGGGTGAGAATTAACTTGCTGCAATTTGATTCGTTGGCAAGCAGAGCTGCCTCGGTCGAAGTTGAATGAAATGTCTCTATTGCCTTGGTTTGGTAATCATGATTGTAAGTTGATTCGAAAATTAGGACATCACATGAATTAAAAAAATCTTTAAGTTCAGAAGACGGTCTGGTATCCCCGGATATGCCTATTTTACGACCTTTTCTTTTGGGCCCGACTACTTCATTTGATTTTATTAATTTTCCATCAACGAGTACGTCTTCACCATGCTGTAACTTTCGATACAATTCTCCTTTAGGAATGGAGAGTTTGGAAGCTTTCTCAACATCAAATATTCCTGGTCTGGGATGCTCAGTGATGCAAAAGGAAAATGCAGGTATTGAGTGGTCAGCATTACAACAGCTAATCTTGTAATCATCCTCAGATGCGATTACTCCTTCCTCAATTGCGTGAATAACTATTTCAAACGCTAATCCAATATTGATAATACGAAAATTCTCATGAATAAACTCTCTCAATCTCGGTTCACCATAAACATCAATTTTTTTTGTGCGTCCCAAAAGTGACATCGTTTGGAAAAAACCTATTAGTCCTAAACAATGGTCAATATGCAAATGAGTTATGAAAATCTTCATTTTCTTATTTATTCCTAATTTTGATTGAAGGAAATTCTTTTGCATTCCTTCACCTGCATCAAAAATCAACAATTCCCCTCCCCTTTTAACCACTATAGATGATAAGCACCTTTTTTCAGTTGGAATGGCTGCGGATGTTCCAAGAAAAACGATCTTCATGTCGGCCATAAATATTACATCATTAAGTGATCTGGTAAATTATAAGCGTTTGTTTGAACAGTAACATAAGAAAAACCATAATGATTGAAGTATATTTATCTTGTGAACATTATTTAGTTGAATTAACCTATTATCTTGAAAAAATCTTTTAAGAGCAGCTTTTGATTTTGAGATAGAACATCATAGGATTCGATAAATTCCTTTTCTATAGATATCTGTTCTTTTAAAACAGAACGAAATTTATCAATAGTTATTGGCGTTATCGTATCGATTCCTCCGGTAGTGTAAGCATAAATATACGCACTAACAATTTTAATTACGAATGAGGGTATTGTTTTTAATAAGAGTAAAATGCTTTTTTTCATGACATCATTACCGGAAATATTACTATTCATATTATTGAAGTAGGATTCGAGTATTGTCGTTCTGGTACTTCCCAGTTCTTCAATAGACGATGCAACCAAAATTCCTGTTTCTGTCAATTCATAGAATGGAACTCCTTCTAATTGAAGTGCCTTTGGCCCACGCCTTAGTGGCAGACGACCTGCTTCTTTAACCACACCTGAGGGAATCAATACTTCATCGAGATCCTTGAATATTCCAGAATAGATATTCTGCCAAAGAATACCATTACTTTTTGCAATTGCGTGTGCAATGGCAGTTCGAGTTTTTAATTCGGGATTTTTTTCCATTGCCAGATGAGTTATGATGCCCCTTTGTCTTTTAGCCTCACCCGTGAATTTATTTTTCTTTGTTTTAAAAGTATCAAAGATTGCAATGTGAGGTGTCTTGTGCCTCAAAGGACGCTTCCACCAGCTTCTAGGAGCATATTTTCAAATTATCAATAAAGTCTTTTATATTCTAATTGTATGATTTTCTGATTATTATTTCAGTACTTGTTATAAATGGAAAAATATTCAATTTCTGTGAATTTTTATGTCAAAATTATAATTTTTGGATAATTGGTAATTATCAAGAAATCTCAAATTTGCAAGACCAATTAGTTATATGAAATCAATAATTGTGTGTTGATCCTTTACGTCCGGTTTAAACAACAAATTTAATTCCGCTTGCAGTGTGTTTATTCTGCTAGTTAGATATTCGTTTATCTTGAATTCTGAGCAAATATTTAGTGCTGTTTGAACATACTTTTCAACGGAACCTCGTGAGACAGTTTGTAATAATTCATTATGGCATTCTAGGCACTTACCAACTAATGGCATCCTTCTGTATTTTTGTCCACATTTAGTACATCGAAATGATTGTGATGAATAGGCTCTCAAATTCCCCATGATATCAGGTAGGATATGAGTCGTTAGGACCATTGCCATTACCTCGTCAGCATCAACGGCATTAATTAATTTGGCAGTAGTTATTTGCATCTTTAACTTTTCTTCCATCGTGTTTAAGGTCGAATACAAGCTTTGTGATACATCCAGCATAATATTATCAGTGAAATGAGTAAATTTATAATCAAAGAATTGATTTGGTTGCCCCAGACGTTTTTTGACAAGATCAATATTATCGATTACACTGGTCTTTTCCATATCCCACGAAGATCTATAGAAATCCAATGGATATTTTTCATCAACATCGATGTTGTGCGCTTGCCTCTGAACTTCGTGTGGAAATACTAGAGGTTGGATAAGTAATGGTGCATCCATTAATCCACCAATTCTATCTGGAAGATATTCCTTGGAAAAATTTAGAAAGATATCCATTAGTAACATTATAGAGTCTGCATCACCATCACAATCTCTACGTTTTGCAGAATGCCAGATTGGTGAACCAAGACATACCTGAGAATTAATAAATCCAATAACTCTACCAATTATTCCTACAGAGGTATGTGGTGCTAGACCAACAACTAGGTGTCCGATCAGGTCATCTATTGAATTTATCTTGTAAAATGCTTCAATCCCATAAAATCGAGTCAATTCTTCATCTACAAACTGAGCAATTTTTACGAGGTGCTCTGCGGCATGTATTGGTATTATTATATCCTGTATGAAAAGTTCTACTAGTTGTTCTGATGATTCCAGTTCATTACCTTTATGATCTTTTAGATATCCAAGAGTCCTGAGTTTTGCAATATCTGTTTTGATCCATTGTGGTTTGAAGTGAGTCAGAGGTTCATTTGTTGCGTCAAAACGTATAGTTCCATCCTTGAATGTGTAGAGATTGTGTTTCTGTCTAAGAATGCCCTTTTCTAGAGGTTCTGCGCATCTATTCTTACCCATTAAGGCCTTAACTCCTTTTAAGGGCTCAAATGGTTGTATGCTAAGATGCTTCTTTGCTTTTTCAACTGCAAGTTTGAGAGGATAACTTGTTGGCGAATGTGTTTTTAATCGATTTCCGCAAACAGGGCAAACTTCTGATGATTCATCACCATTAACTTCGTACTTGCAGCTGGAACACATTATTCTAATGGGAGTATTAGACCTACAATCTTGACAACAAACAGAAATGGACGGCGATTTACAATTGACGCAAACTCTGTTTGCAATTTCAATGTAAAGTGGTTTTTGCATTGCTTTTAGAATATCTCTAGTTGGACCACCATTGGTACCTATGGGAAATAGGACATGAACAGGAGGTTTCATTTTTCTATCAGCTGCTTTTTCTGGTCGTCCCACACGAACAGCAATTGAAGAAGAGAATTTTTCTTTTATACTAATCTTTAGTAACTTGGAAACACGATCTAAAATATGTGTTTTAATAAAATTCGGATCAATGTCGGAGGGAATTGTTGATCTCAAGAATGAATCAAGATCAGGTCCATATTCCAAGCATCTTGCCGTCAAGATAGTTAGAATGTAAAGTTGATCAGGATCATCTATTCTTATTTTGGTTTTGTCAATACAAAGCGAATGAGATATCCCAAGTTTTTCAAAAATTTCCTTTATTCTAGAATCATTAGTAAAGAGCTTTTCATTAGTGTTTTTTATTATGTCTTTGTGCTCCAGTAAATTGATAATTAGACTCTTAAATTCGTCTTCTGTTAAAGCACTCCAATAAAAAACATATCCAGGATAAAGTGGAATATCAAAATATTGACTAATTTTGAATGCTTCTATAACGGATGGCCTTTTTTCCAATGGATGATGTGCTAACTCAATCAATCTTTGACTATCAAAACTAGTTAAGTATGAATTTGGATCCGTTTTGCTTAGCTCATCATCAAGTTCTAGGGCCCAGATTTCTTCTACATATGATGAGGGAAGCAACTGGGTGTTGTTTTCGAGAAAGTCGCCATAGCTTATCAGAATATCTCCGAGATAAAGAATTTTTGTAATGTTGTTGGCTACTAATTTTGCGTCGTCGATTGTTTTTATCTTCATGACACTCCCATCGCTTAGTTTTACAATTGGTGGTTCGATACTATCTACTAGAGCTATAGTAGAAGCCTTACCTGGTGCATCGATTTTTATTTGCGTACCAACAGCAATTGCATAATTTAGTAAAATTGGAATTGTTGGATGAATTCCAATCGTGGAAAATCCTGTATTACAGCTTCTTCCATAACGCAATCTAAAACCGCCAATTTTTTTCTGCATTGAAAGTACAGGTCTCCCAGTTATGACTTCAGTCATTCTGTGAGATACTGTATCATCTTCTGGAGTTTGAATAGCTCCCTCTAGATTCTTAAGCCAATCCCATCCTTCCAATTTTAAGGTCTCAACAATCTTCAATAGCTTTCGACTTCTACCTATCAAACCATCATTCATCACTCTTAGTGCACCACCACGCACTCTATTAGTAGCAACTCTCTGAAGATTTCTATGACCTATTACTTCTACAGGATCCGTGTCCACTCCATCAATTTCTACAGGAAGGGAATCTATACAACGTATAACGTCCTTATCAGAAACTTTGAATTGGAAGCTGCCAACCTCCCTTTCATAAATCCTCAATTCTTCAACATATCTACTAATTTCATCATCAAATGAATTTGCAATATACCTGTCTAATCCAATAGCTTTCCTGACATGATCTGCAATAAGCATTGTTACTGCAGCTTCAGTTCCTCCTGCGGATCTTATTGGTCCTGCAAATGAAACGGACAAATATTGAGTCCTATTGGCATTTGTCTTTATCTTTACATCATAAATGCCCTGCAATGGTGCCACTGTGACACCTTCGGTAACAACAGATAGTCCTACTCTTACTGCATTGCTTAGTTTCTCCTCAATAGATGTTCCTCCATATTTGCCGAGGACTATTTCTTCGGATATCTTTAGTGCAGTTAGTTCTTTTCCGAGTTTTGGAAGAAGTGTTCTTAACCTATTTGAAATGTCAATTTCGTGTATTTTTGCTATTCTGTCTGGTAAATCATACCCAATTTGGGATTCTACTTTTTCGGAAATATCAAATCCATGTTCTTTAGCTTTTTGTGCAGTAGAGATTGAGTTTTCAATATATTGCGAAATATTCTTGTGGTATTTTACATAACTTGCAGGGATTTGTACACCATTGCTTTCCCTAGTATTGGTACTCAATTTCTTATTGCTTTCATAATATTAACAAATTCTGATTCCCAGTCCTTATCTCTTTCAATCATTGTTCCAATAACAATGATGTCAGCACCCGCATCTGATATTTTTTTAGCCGTCTCAGCTGAATTGATTCCACCCCCGACAATTAAAATTCCCTTGTAGAATTTTCTTACAATGCTCACCATCTCAGGTGGAATATTCTGTGAGGCTCCTGAGCCTGCTTCGAGATATAAAAAACGCATACCCATGTATAATGCTGCCAGCGCGTACATCACAGCAATATTTGCCTTGCCAAAAGGAATTGATTTGGCTTGACCTATGAACCATGCAGTGGAACCGTCACCGATGATAAGATAGCCTGTTGGAATGGCTTCGATGTTATACTTGTTGACTACCAGTGCCCCCTGTGCCTGGGCGCCTGTGATATAATAAGGATTTTCAGAGTTAAGTAATGAGCTAAATAATATTGCATCTGCAGCTGGTGATATTCCTGTGATATTTCCTGGAAACAAGATGATGGGGACCTTGACATTGCTCTTTAACTCCGTCACAAAGTTTGATAATTCAATTTGATCCGATGTTGATGAGCCACCGACAAGGATGGCAGAAGCTCCAAGTTGTTCTAATCTTTTAGCAAGTTCTATGGTTTTGGAAGTGTTTTCGGAGTCGATAAGTGGAAAACATAGGGTTTTTTGTTTCTTGATTTCGTCCAGAATGTATTTTTCGGTGCTTCGTAATTCCATCATTTCTCACAAAGTATTTACTCGTATAATAATAATCTCATTAGAAAATCATGGGTAATCACTCGAGAGGAAATTGAATTCAAATCAATGCAATAAGTTAATAATATTGTACTATACAAATTTGTATAGTAAATGGAAAATAGCAATTTAAACTATGCATCAATTTTGAAGCATTTTATTGCAAATTCTATATTAACTGAAAAACAATCATCAATTATTTATAACAAAATTATGAAGTCAAAACCCAGTAAAGAGATGAGTTCTGGTGCTTATTATCGACAATTAGCACAATGTAGAGCTAAGATAAGAAGGATTGTTTATACAGTGTTGCTGTTGCGTCTGTTCAGTGTTTTCGACAGCGGGACATTTTCTGTCTTGGATCAACTAAATAATCAATTGAATGTGATGTTGAATAAGCGAAGTGATGAAATTGATATTACCACAATGAATAATGTCACTACATTGATTGACGATGTGATAGCAAAGCTGGTATTGATATAGAAAAATATTAATAAATATGCTACTAAATCACATGATATCACATGAATTTGTTTGATCTTAACTTTCAGTATACGATATCAGACATGTTGATCTCAATCACATTATTCGTATTGTCATTTGTCGCCTTTTTCTATTTTGGATTTTTCAGAGAATCTAAAGAACATGAAAAGGAGAATCACAAGTTCAAAGACATGTTAATTGAAGGATATTTCCATAAATTTGATGATTACAATGAAATTATTTCAGAAATTCGTACCAAATTGGATATGATGGAAATGAAAGTAAATTCTGTAGATAATAACAGCGGGAGACAAAACGATAATTTTGATACTGGTGATATGGATTCTGATAAATCACAAAATATATCACCTTCTCTAATACCTGTGACTAATGATGTGATTGTCACTCATGGTAGGGATGAGGAATCTAGAGTGAATACTGTTGATTCTATACTCAAGATGCTTGAGGTACCACTGACATCAAGAGAAATTCAGAGAAAAATTAACAAGTCACGTGAACATACGTCTCGACTGTTAAAAAAACTATATTCTGAAAAGATAGTAATGAGAGATGGGACCACTAGACCTTTCAAATATAAAATCACAAACGAAGGTCGTAAACTGTTGGAACGGACAACAAATTCGAGTCATTAGGTTTCTCATAATTCTCTCTAAAATTACTAATGTTCTGTTTAATCAAAGTATATACCCACTGTTTGCCATTTTTTGATCTGTTAAGCTGTTTCTTAAAGTAAAATCTAGATAGGTAGATAGAGATTACACTCAATTGAATAGATTCGTAATACAAATCGTGGTAGATTCTAAGTATATCGGAGGAGGTAAATGTGTGATATCTAAAATTCTCTATAATCAAATTCCATAATTTGGAACCTAATTTCGTGTCAGTTTCTCTACCTTCAATGCTACCATCATACTTACCATCGATGGAATTTTTATCAAATAATTGAATGAATTCCATTACATTCATTAGCTTTTCTCTTGTCAGGGTGCCCTGTAGGGTTAAATTGTATTTTTCTCCATTCTCGTCTTCCAATTCAATTTTGATCTTCCTCCTCACAGCTGACAGATCGGGACATGATATCACATCACACTTAACAATTAAAGTGATTAACAAGTTAACTAAGAGCTCAGCTTTTGTTAACTCAAAATTTGTGCTATAATTTGGATGTATTCTATGATCTGTAGTTATCGTTTTTCCGTCTGCCTCGCACAAATATTTTCCAGTCGAAATAAAGGGGTTAATTTGTCTACTTAACAATGTTGATTTCTGTTAATTAGCCTCCAATGGAAATAAAGGGGTTAATTTCGCTTCTTTTTTATCAATTAAATTAACAAACATAACATTTGTTAGTTCCACCCCTACATTTCTCTTTGAAGATTAATTCAATTCTAGTGATCTTCTATTAGATATAACAATTAACAAACAAAACAAACAAAATTGATTTAGGCGTTTTTATTTTATATACATCCCACTTACTAAATGATTTTATTATATTGAGATACAGGAGAAAAAGAGGGGTGTCAGAGGTGTACTTGTTTGGATGATGACATCTTAGACACTATTTTTGATAGCGCGATTAAAAACAAAAACATAATCAAAAACAGACAGGTTTTGACTATTGATTACGTACCTGATAAGCTGTTGTTTAGAACTAAAGAAAGTACAGCAATAGCGCAATCATTATCCGTTATACTGAAAAAAGGTCGTCCGTCTAATTTGTTGATTTTTGGAAAACCAGGAACTGGGAAGACTGCAGTGGTAAAGAACGTAATTGACCACCTTCATAACAAGACCAAAGAATTGGATATTAATTTAAGAGTTCCATTTATCAATGCAAAAAATTCAAACACACCATACAAGATTCTGTACGAAATTGCAGAGTTATTGGGTATCAATAAGGAGGAAAGAAAAATGCAGGTCTATTTTACTGGACTGTCAATGAGCGAAGCGACCGATAGAATTCTTGATTTCATAAGACGCAAGTCCATCAAAGTTGTACTTGTCATAGATGAAATAGATTCTCTTGTTAATAGGAAGGGTGATGACATTTTGTATAACTTTACAAGAGCTAATGAAAGGATCTCCTCAGATCAGTTCATTAGTTTGATAGGAATTTCAAATAGCTTAACTTTCAAAGACAAACTAGATCCACGAGTAAAGAGCAGCTTGAGCGAAGAGGAATCGGTTTTTAACCCATACACTATAGAACAATTAAAGCAAATTCTAATTGATAGATGCAAATTAGCCTTCTATGACAATGTCATTCCAAGTGGCGTAATCAATCTATGCGCCGCAATTGCTGGTAGAGAAACGGGTGATGCTCGGAAGGCCATAGATCTTTTGAGGGTAGCTGCTGAAATAGCAGAAACATCAATGACAATGAAAATTAGCGAGGATCATATTCGAAGTGCACAACAAAAAATTGACAGCGACACTAATTTCGAGATCCTGAGGAATTCAACTTTACATACCAAATTAGTAATACTTGCAATAATAAAATCTAAGAACGGAAGTACAGGGGAAATTTACACAATCTATCAAGATTTTTGTTTACGAATTCAACAGGAAGCGCTAACACAAAGAAGAATGACACAAATTGTCGGTGAATTGGATCAACTAGGATTAATAACAACTAATATAGTTAATCAGGGTCGCTACGGTAGAACTCAAAGAATAAAACTGCATATTCAAATCTCATCAGTAAAAGAAGCTATGAAAAGCGATCCGATATTATCCCCTTTTCTAAGCCACGTTAATTGAAATCTTTCTTAAATGATTGAAGGTTTCCTAGATTAACCAATATGCATATTCCTGGTGTTGGAGTAATCCCCATAGTTTGTTGAAATTTTGTTTGCCTTTGCCATGCTCCAGAATTTACTATCAATGTACCTTTGTATCTTCCTACTTCTGTCATATGCACATGCCCAGCATGAAAAATATCAGGTACATCTTCTATGACTAGCATGTCTTCTGACTCGGGAGCTATCGGTGTACGGTTACCATAAATTGGTGATAGATGTCTGGATTTTAGTAAAATTTTCATAGCTTCCACTGGTTTGGAATAGCTTAATCCAGGCACTGTGGCAATAACATCATCTAGGCTTTGGCCATGAAACATCAATAATTTGGCTTTGTTTAATTCAACAACCGAAGGATTACCAATAATGCTGAAATTTTCAAGAGGTTGAAAATCTCGCAAATTTGTTAAAGCTGTCTGTGGTAATGCTCGCCTACCTGGGTCATGATTTCCAGGGATTAGGAATACATGCATCCTCTTTGGAATTTTTTGTAGTAAGGATGCCGCATAAGATAATTGTTTGTTCATATTCATATCAATCAATTCTCTGTCCTGATTAGGATAAATTCCAATTCCATCAACTATGTCTCCTCCTACACAAACATACTTGATTTTTCTTGCAATCTCATCCTCTGATGATAGCCAATTTAGAAAATCATTAAACTCTTTTTCCATGAAATATTTACTACCAACATGCAAATCTGAAATTAGTGCTACATAAGACTCTGTTCCTGACTTGGGGGCAACATGCTCAGGTATGTCTGGGAAAATAATATCTTTTATGACAAAATCATTTGAATTTCTTTTACTAAGTGAAATTTCTAACATTAACATTTGATCTAAAACAAGCGATGAAGCTTCCTTAATCAAATCCCGTGTTTTGCAGACTACAGGTATGCTACCAGTAGTATCATCAATTATAAGCTCAACATCATTTTTTCTATTCCTTTTAGACATTATCAAACCCGCGAGAAAAACAGAATCAACAAATTTTCCCCGCTCATTGTCATTATCTAAAGAACTAATCCTAGATTTATTTCGAAGATCCTTGATCTGTTTTATTTTTCTTATTTGTCTGCTTTCAGAACGGATTGACAATATTTTCAAAGTTTTTCTATAACGACTATCAAATAGTTTAACAAAATCCTTATCATTTTCAGAGTTTATCTTGTAAGTAGGATCAAAGATAATTTTGTAATTCTCTGAATTGCTATCTGACTTTGGCTTCGAATTCATGTTAGTTATTACGGGGTCATCAATTGTGCGATTTACATCAGTAGATATCGCATTCTTTATATCCTCGATCAAGATTGGAGATTTTTTCTTAAACTTATTTTTAGCATCAACAATTGTCTTGATTATTTTTTCCACATCACAATCAAGTGATTTGAGAAAGGCAAAAGCATCAGGATGAACTTGGTATCCCTTATTTATCGCATAAATCAATGCAACAGAAACTGAATCCAAGTTTAATTATTGAAAAGAACTATCATAAATGCTAAAAATGTTTTGATTTAAGCATAGATTATTAAAAAGCAAACGCTGTGGTTGAAGTATGCAGCCATATAACTTCAAAAGAAGAATTCTATATCTTTTAGTTGGCATTATAGTATTCTTAATTTTCTTTACAATTGGCACATTAGTCACTTTCGATGAAACTACATCACAAGAATTAAAAGAACAGTTTCAGAACAAAATCAAAAATATTGATAGTCTAGGCATATTCTTCAATAACTTTCTAATATCAATCTTGATGTTTATTCCAGGTATAGGGATTGCCTTTGGTCTTTTTTCAGGATTTAGTACAGGTAATATTTTCGTGATAATAACACGAGATTTACCAATACAAATACCACCATTACTTGTCTTTTTGACAGTATTTGGAATAATGGAGCTCGTTTCATATGGTATAGCAATCTCTAGAAGTTATTTGCTTCTGATTAGCATAATAAAAAGAACTAACATTAAAGAAAATCTTATTTATACGGGAATTGAAATTGGTATTGTTTCAATAATTTTATTTGTTAGTGCAATTATTGAATGGGATTTAATAAGACAATCTGGCGGTCTTAATTTCCCAGAATAATACATGAATGAGAATGCTAAGGTGAATTTCATTCAAATTCTAAGTATGTTTTACGCGTAACCTGATCAATCACCATTACAGACATTGGACTAAAATTCCTTCCTTCCAGTTCACTAAGTCTGCCCTTAAACAGCTTTTCTTCTGCGGTGGTCAAAAACTCAAAAACCCAAACTGTCAAACTGGAGGTATCCACACCCTCCTTTTTGAGAAATAATGCTATTTGGGACTGCATGAAATTTTTCTCTGCATTGTTATTCCACGGCCTTGGCACTAATATTACACTCTTCTTGTCTTCAATCGCTTTTACCAATTCTCTTTTTTTGTTTTCAATACTCTCAGTAACATGAAAACTCATGACCGTCGCCTTATCCAACGGAATTTTTGCTTTTGCAGCTGCAACTTGAATAGAACTTATTCCAGGCATCAATTCTACATTATCGTTACCAAAGATTTCTAATAATCTGTCAACAACTTCTGACTCTGAAAAGTTTACATCACCAGTGAAAGGAATTGTACAGAACTCGTTTTCTTTCATTTTCTTAAACACCTGTTTGTAAGTATCGTCCTGATCTTTCATGGTTACTTCATAAACCTGATGAAATTGAGGTATTATTAAATCTCGAATTATCGACAATGTATACTTGTAACCTATCAAATACTTAGATTTTCTTATTACATCTTTTGCTAGATCTGTCAAATACTTTGATGAGCCTGGACCAACTCCAATAAGAAATAACTTCTTATCCTTGATTCTGTCTTCCGTCACAGCTTTAGTTATTATCCTGTGTATTTTATTTGCTTTCTTTAAATCCAATGTCTTTTAAAAATAAAACATAGAATCAGTCATGACATCTTATACAGAGTTACTATCGGATTCCAATCCACATGGTGAAACTGCAATGGATCCTTTGCAGGATATTTCACCCAACCCTTTACTATTGCAAAGTTATAATTTTTCTGCTTATTTTCAATGTTGACCTTGATCTTAAGTTCCGTACCCCATCTTTTTTCCAGAAAATACATATCTGAAATTTGTGAAAAAGGAAATATGATATTTTGATTACTTTTTTCCAAATCATTCCTTAACTCAGTAATACCATAACCTTCCACAGGCAAGAAAACATCCTTGTTTTCCTTGAATCGTATGAGCTGTCGCTCTGAGTGAACATGATGAACCCTATATGACATATTGGTTTTTGTTATGAATACCAGATTTTTTTCCGTCGCAACAAGCATGCCTTCTCTTTTCCTTTTCATAAAACCATCCTCTCCACCCCAAATCCACATCAGATGAGCTTTAATCCGCTCATTCCAATCCAACAATATTTACAATTTCTTATTATCATGGATTTATTTTTTTCATCGATCAACCCAAAATGCATGGTTCATTATACAGATTATGCAAAGCCTTTTAATACAAAATTGTCAAATTACACATTTAAATGAAAGAGCAGGAAAGCTCAGCAAAATTTGATGATGAGCAAGACGTATTGGAAATAAACCTCCAGGGGAAAACTCTCCAAGAAATGAGGGACAGAGCATTAGAAAATATAGAGGAATTTTGGGCTCAGCAAGCTAATAACTTGATATGGAATCGAAAATGGGATAAAATTCTAGATTGGAATCCACCTTTTGCCAAGTGGTTTACAGGAGGCTTGTTAAATGCGTCAGTAAATTGTCTTGATAAGCACATCAACAGTAGTACAAAAAATAAAGCGGCAATAATTTGGGAAAGTGAATCTGGCGACGTTCGTACTTTTACGTATAATCAGCTGTATGTACAGGTAAATAAATTTGCAAATGCTTTACGCAATTTAGGAATCAAAAAAGGTGATAGAGTTGCCATTTATCTCCCTATGGTTCCCGAATTGCTTATTTCCTTGCTGGCTTGTAGTAGAATAGGAGCCATACATATCGTTGTATTTTCCGGATTTAGTTCACAGGCGTTAACCGATCGTATTAATGATTCAAAATCCAAAGTAATCATAACAGCTGATCAAGGTATAAGGCGTGGAAAAACACTTGAACTGAAAAAAATAGTTGATAATACCATTGCAACAACCCCCTCTATTGAACATGTAATTGTCCTTAAGAGAGGAACTGGTGAAATCAAAATGAATGAAAAAGACCTGCTGTGGGACGAATTAGTAAAAAAAGAAAAATCTTACTGCATGCCCGAATTTGTAGAAAGTACTCATCCACTTTACATCCTGTATACTTCTGGCACTACCGGAAAGCCAAAGGGTGTATTGCATAGTACCGCAGGATATCTTACTCATATTCATGCTACCGCAAAATGGGTATTTGATTTTAACGATGAGGATATCTTTTTCTGTACTGCAGACATAGGTTGGGTAACAGGACATAGCTATATGGTATATGCTCCTTTGATGCACGGAGTGACAAGTGTTATCTACGAAGGAACACCTGATTTTCCGACACCAGATAGATACTGGGCACTAGTAGAAAAACATAGAGCCACAATTTTGTATACCACTCCAACTGCAATTCGTATTTACATGAAACACGACCTGTCAATCCCTAATAGTTTTGATATGTCTTCTTTGCGTCTTTTAGGTACTGTGGGTGAAGCAATTAATCCTGAGGTATGGTTATGGTATTTTAGAGTGATTGGAAAACAAAATTGTCCCATTGTTGATACGTGGTGGCAGACAGAAACGGGTGGAGCAATGATAAGTCAATGTTTGGGTATTGATACGATACCAATGAAGCCCGGGTCCGGCACTTATCCAGTCCCAGGAGTTGATATTGGGATAGTGGATGAAAAAGGGGTGGACGTTGAACCCAACAACAAAGGTTACTTAGTTATAAAGAGACCATGGCCAGGCATGTTAATGAGTCTATGGAACAACGATGACAAATATGTTAATACATACTGGAGCAAGTTTAAGGGATATTATTATTCAGGTGATTTTGCTCTTTTAGACAAGGATAATTATATTTGGTTACTGGGAAGATCGGATGATGTACTCAAGATCGCTGGTCACCGATTAGGTACTATGGAGTTAGAAAGCGCATTTGTATCATTTGATGCAATAGCAGAAGCTGCTGTAATCAGTAAACCCGATGAGGAAAAAGGAGAGGCCATAGTGGCATTTCTAGTACTTAAGTCGGGGTACAAAGAGTCCCCAGAAATGAGAACGGATCTTGTCAATCACATTCGAAAGACAGTAGGCCCGATTGCTACACCAAGTGAAATTCACTTTACGAACAAGTTACCAAAGACTAGAAGCGGTAAGATAATGAGAAGATTATTAAAATCAATTAGTACAAACTCTGACATCATAGGTGACACTAGTACACTCGAGGACGAAGCTTCAATCGAAGAAATAAAACAAGTCTATAAAGATTTTCAAGACATCACCAAACAGTGATTATTCCAGGCAACAATTCAGTATTACGATTTTTCTATATTGAAACTAACTTTATCTTTGAATCCTTTGTAATGTTGTGATAGTCAATGAATCCTGTCGTTGCTGCGAGAACATATTTTACTGATATCGTGTTCTTATAGGTACATTGTGATGCATCTAAAGCATTCATACATCGCATTGCATCTTCTTTAATATAGACAATATTACCCGCATCATCGAACCAAATTAGGTCTAAATTAAATTGTATATTTAACAACCACAAGGAATACAGGTCGGGTTTATCATAAACAAGAAGAAGTGCAGAATCAAGAGGGAGTTCCTCGCTTCTAAAAGTTAACCACCTTTGTCGTTCAGCAGGAGTTTCAGCAATCTCAGTGCTTATTGAATGATTGTTTATAGCTATAGTGCCTTTTGAAAATTCAATATTCCTATTTTTAATCCCCTCAGGAATGAATGTCAAGCCCAAAACACCCAATATTACACATCCAACAATGACCGGCAGAAGGACTGTGATTTTACGAACCACGTGTAAACCTCTTCAAAAATATAATTTCTACCTTTTGGTCATACCTTCCATATTGCAATTCGATTTACAGTTTAGAATTTTATATCGGTGTTATAAAATAGCACAGTGTTTAAATAGTTTCGACATTACTTCTGTTTCAGTGAATTAAATGCCAGTAGCAATACTTCCAGATGTTAGCGAACAACATTGTATCGGCTGTGCTCTTTGTGTCGAAATCTGTACTGCTCTTGGTCCAGATGTATTGAGGGTAAAACCAGTTGAAGGATGGAAGAGAGGTAAAGCTTTTGTATTCTATCCTGAGAGATGCATTTCAGACGGTGCATGTATAGGGGTTTGCCCAACCAAAGCAATCTTTTGGATGAGACCAATGGATTATACACCAGGTCAGCCTATTCCACTAAAGAAGAATGGTCTGTTCGTGAAGGGATGGGAAGAAGGTTAAACCATAACCCCAATATCCATTTTTTATAAATTTTTTGTTTTCTTTATTTTAATTATCAAGCCTTAGTATATTATTGTAATAAACGCAGAAAGAATACTGATTGATTTACTTGATTATGTTTGTGAAATGTTTATGTTCAAAGAGTTACTCTTAACAGGGAAACAATTCCAACAAGCTCTGCTATGTGAATTGCCACAAAATAAGGCAACAAATCGTTCGGATAAAGCGGCGCCATAGCTAAGTAAGCGTACACTGCTATTAAATTATGAAGCATTAACATTACAGTAAAGAACATCAGACCAATCGTAAATACCGCTTTAGTTTTGTTATATATTCTAGAATAAATCACTAACAGTGTCAGTAAGACACCAAAATTTAACACACTTATCACGGTGCTTATGTTCATAAGTAGACTCATAGGGGAGAATCACAATAATACAAATTACCTTATCTACTTTTTTCCAGATCCCATCCAATTCATAAGCGAACATCGAACAAAGAAAATGGAAAAAAAATAATACAAAGATTGTGTATCATATTCCAATCAATGGGCCTAGATTTAAAACCAATCCTTACATATTCTAGTATAAAGCTAAGTGATCTTTCAAACAAAGTAATCGCAGTAGACGCTTTCAATACAATTCATCAATTTTTAGCTACAATTCGCGGAAGTACAGGAGAACTACTTACTAACTCTCAGGGAGAAACTACAAGCCATTTGAGTGGACTTTTCTATCGTAATATCAATTTACTTGCGGAAGGTATCAAACTAGTCTATGTCTTTGATGGTGTATCCAGCCCATTAAAGACAGGCGAAATCCAACGCAGACATCAAATCAAGCAGATAGCAGCTGAAAAATATGAGAAAGCACTCGTACAGGGTAAGCTAGAAGAGGCAAGAAAATACAGTCAAGCAACATCAGTTCTGACAGATAAAATGATAGAAGAATCAAAGAGATTACTCTCTTTTATGGGGATTCCTACAATACAGGCTCCATCAGAAGGAGAAGCGACTGCAGCAAAGCTAACTAATTCCGAACTGGTACAGATTTGTGCGAGTCAAGATTATGATTCTATCCTATTTGGTGCAAAACGACTTGTGAGAAATATTACAATAAGTGGTAAAAGGAAAGTTCCAAATAGAAATGCCTTCATCGATGTTCCTCTAGAAATATTTAATCTCGAAGATATTCTTAATCAAACTAACTTGACAAACGAGCAGCTTGTAGATGTAGGAATCCTGATAGGAACGGACTATAATATTGGGGGTATACCAGGAATAGGGCCAAAAACTGCATTGAAATTAATACAAAAATATTCAAAATTGGAAAATATTGATCAACTTCAGGAACAACTCTCTAACGTTCCATATGAAGAAATTAGGGAACTTTTTTTGAAACCAAAAATTGCAAATGTTACTACTAATGACATTAAATTTGAACCTGTTGATTATGACAAGGTAGTTCAATTTTTATGCACAGAAAAAAGCTTTTCACGAGATCGTGTCGATTCGGGCTTACAAAAGGTTCAAAATTCAGAAAAAAATAAGAATCAATCACTGGAAAAATGGTTCTAAACATGATTTCCATAAATAATTATTTTTTTCCCCGCATTTACTAATTCTTTGAAGGTAATAATTCTCTCCTCTTCAATTCTTTTCTCTTTTCAGTATCAAATCTTCCAAGCTCATAATGATTCATATCGACAAATTTCATCCCTTTCACGAGGACTGGATGTATCTCTTTAATTTTTTCAAAAATTTGTTGACATATGTAGCGATAATCGGGATGCCCCTGTGCTGTAGTACGTAATTCAATCACGTGGTAAAGCTCTCTCAAGTTTATCTTCATGAAATATGGGTATTTATATGCAAAGTTAACGGCATACTGAGCTTCAACTGGCATTGTCTTTGCAATATTTTGATAAGTATTACAACAATGATACATACAATCTTTGAAATCTTTTTCCATACCCGAATCAATAATTTCTTTTGGGATGTCATAGCCATGCTTCGTAGAAAGCAATTGTCTTTCCATTGTAAGAATTCTGTGACGATGCAAATCTCGAAACATCCCATAATTAGTAAACATCTCAATTAAATATTCAACCATTTCAAATGCTCTACCTGGTCTGTGTCTTCTATTTCCACGAAATTTTGTATAAGCCAAGATAATTTCATTTCTTTTTGATTGTGGAAATGATTTGACTAATTTTGTAATATCATGTAGCGATTGTCCTTGTGCATTTTCATATAATATTGCAGAAACAACTTTTACTTCTGCATCAACACTATCCATATAATCAATTAGCCTTACATCCATAGGAGAAGAATCAGGCCTAATATTCTCCAGATATTTATCCGTCAATTTGCTTATTTCCTTATTGGTATTTATCATGAACAACTGAAGAGCCTTACCATGTTTTTCATTTACTCTTTTAATAAAAGAGGGTATCACACAGTCTAATTCAGAATTTAACATATGTGCTAAATCTTTGAGCTCATTTAGTTCAGAACAATATAAGCGTGTTAAAAGATATTCAAACGCTCTACCATTTCCCGTTATACCTAAATTTGTAAGAGTCGAGGCTGGCAGCAAATTACGTAAGATGTCAAGTGTCTTAGATCTCACCGTACTGTGATACACCTTTTTTGCTGATTCTATATCCTGGTCGTCAGATAATTTGTTGAAGGGTTTTTCTGATTTTGAATTTGAATCAAAATACATAATATCATCGATTGGTTCTATTTCTGAGATAAATTTCTGTATTAGATTGATACTCTTACTATAAACGTCAAACGAATGATCACACGATTCTATATAGAGATCTGCATATTTCGATTCAAGTATTTTTCCGTCTCTATAATATCTATACATGTTACCAACTTTCTTATCAAAAGGTATGTAACGAGAGGATTTTTCCAAATAAGATAGTCCGATTCTTTGATCCTCAATTTTTTTTGCTGCAATGTTGGAGATCCATTCCACAGCAATTTGCGCTTCCCCCAATTCCGCAACAGAGTCATCACCATACTCTGACAATATCTTGTTATAGAATTCTCTTCCTCTGTTTGGATTTGCTGCAAACTCATCCAAGAATATCTTTCTCATTGTTTTATCAGATCGAGAATACCTCGACATCAGCGCACCCCTGTCGACCTGTCTGGGAGTCGTAATTGCAAATACATGCTTATCAGAATTAGAAAAATGTTTATCGAGTATTGATTTTTCCTTATCCGAAAAATCATAATCCGTGTTGAAATTCATAATATTAATAGAAAATAATCCTCATACTTATTTTTTCAGCTCACAGTAATTACGAGTTTCACTGCACATCATGTATTAAAACATCTACCAAATTATTGATTATTTTTAACACTGCCATCATTATATCCTTGTTGTAATTCAATCTCATGAGCGATATTAAGCTCGAGTTTGTAGGCAAGCAGGTAAAAGATATGTACGGCGCCTATGTGGGAAAGGTTATCGGACTAGTCACGGATATCGATGGTTCTATAGAGTCAGTAGGTGTGGATTGTGGTTCAATCGGATTGCAGAAGTTGTCGTATGAACAATTACTTGTCCAGGGAGACTATGTGATCTTTATACCAAAGTGGCGAATGGAAGCGCAAAAATTACTAAGACAAAAAAATCTTACTCTCAAGAGGGTTAAAGCACTTGAAAATTTGGTAGAAGAAAACGATCTAATGAAAGACGATGCTGAGGTTCTGCATCTCATATATGAGAAAAGACTGGTTGACTTGGAAAGTAACGAACAAGAGGTCGTAAATACCTTGAATTTAAGATTGCGAGAGCTGGATGTACAAGGCACAACAATAAAAACGATTATTTTCGATGCGAAGTTGCAATATAGGAGTAATGATATCCTTGAAGAAACATATCATGAAATCAATACAAATTCTACTGAGTTGCTAGATCGTATTCAGCTGGAAAAAGATGAGATAAACAGCTTTCTGTCAAGAATTACTCAACCTTATTCAGAGATAGTCGCAAATGGATCAGAAGAGAAGAACATCGATCAAACACAAACACAAGAACAACATATTGATGAGGCGGAAATGGAAACTGAGATTAGTAACATGGAAAATGACAGTGAGGTTATCAAAGAACAGAATACTGCCGAATCTGGTAATTCTCAAGACGATGAGATAGAAAGCAATTGGTTAAATGAAGTACTTACTAAGGATACGACTTACTAAGGATACGACCTAGTAACCCGTAACTGAATATCGACGACCAAACACTATCATCTCCTATTTTTCAATCGTATTTTTAGGGTAAATTGTCAAGATTCTTAAGCGATGAACAACCTAATGCTTTGTCAATGTAGTTATGTTCTAGATTATTGTGCCAATACATTAAAATAAATAAGTTTAGTGTATCTTGATATGAAATACAGAAGCAGAACAGAAATAGTAGCAATGATCCTAGAAGCAGCAAATGGTGGCGCTACAAAGACCAGAATCATGTACAAAGCCTTCCTTAGCTATGCTCAATTGAGGGAATATCTTTCTGTACTTATTGAAAATAATTTGCTAGAATATTTAGAGGGCTCACAAAACTACAAAACTACAGAAAAAGGATTGAATTTCCTGAAAATGCACAACGAAATTGGCGAATTATTGCAAACCTCAGTAAAAGAACAAAGAATATAAAAAATCACTTTTACCTTTTTTAATTTCTTTTTTTATTATTTATATTTAAAACTCTAAGAATTTCTGTAAAATTCACTGTAATAAATCAAATACTTTACATTATTCTGATCATTTTTTGATTAAAGCATACAGTGTTTGTATTAGGCACTATATCACTAGTGATATATATGTTAAAATGGAAGTTTGCCATTACCACTGCCAAATCTTTTCCATGAAATGCGGAATATGTAAGGAAGAAATAATTAGAGACAAGCGAAGAGAGCATCTGAGATATCATAAATTAGATGATACACTAGTAGAATGGTTAATTGTAACCGATGATGATTTGATCTCGCTTTATGAGAAGCATTAGAGTTTGCCTAGTATCCGACTAATTAAGATCTTTGATTAACATCTTTGAATATAACGTAAACAAAAGAATTAATTTGAACAGATCCAGATACTATCATCATGTCAGATAGTCCTCAGGTATCATGTCCTTATTGTGCATCGAAATTTAGCAATAACGAAGAGTTATCAAAACATATTGATAGAATACATGGTGATTCTGGTTTATTAGAAGGCGATCGAAGACAATGGAAATAAACGGAAATAGATTATTAATCAAATAACATATCCAATTCTAAAATATTCCTTCAAATTTATTTTTGTTATTAACGTAAATTTTAGAATATACGTTCC
This sequence comes from Nitrososphaeraceae archaeon, assembly GCA_035250685.1. Taxonomy (GTDB): domain Archaea; phylum Thermoproteota; class Nitrososphaeria; order Nitrososphaerales; family Nitrososphaeraceae; genus TA-21. The sequence goes on from DATFEX010000032.1 coordinate 23,638, forward strand.
ACACTACAACATTAATTTTGTATATAATGGGCCTGTATTGTAATTTTAAGAGTTCAATATTATGTTCAATTACCACAATATCATATCGTGGTATCATGTCAAATTAGTCAATTTGTCTTTAAACATTCTTTAACCATGCCATAAGAACGATATGTAGTTTGGTATACTAATAAAAAAGAGTTATATCTCTGATTCACCATAATTTATATAGATAGAAATGAATTCCCGACTGATCGGGAAAAAAAGTAAATATCAAAAACACGAGTATTTGAGAAACACTATTGAATTGCAATACAAGGAATGCAAATCGTGTAAAACAAGAACACAATTTGCTTGTGTTGTTTGTGGGTTCTGTTGGAGCTGTCATTGGAAAGTTGAGCAATTGGCTAAAATACCAAAGTATCTTCTCGATGACGTCATTAATGAGTAGTTTTGAATTTTAGTAAAGGAAATTACAAGAACGAAACAAATGGCTATTTTTTTATTGTGAAATGATCCTTGTCGGTGTTTTCTCTATTCTCATAAAATTTCGCATCCAATCTTGTTCCATTTTCTGCAATATCTATATTCAAAAACCCATGTCTCAGAAATTGAGTCACAACATAGGGAGCTTGATTTGAAAATGGATAGAGATCTTCTCCTCCAGTACCTATTGTTACAAATATAGGTCCTTTAGTGTCATACTGGTAATTCTCTGTTTCTTTATCTGTAATAATGGGAGTAAACGCTCTCGTCTCGTTAAAATTGATGGGGTAGGTTCGTTGATAGTTATGGTTGTGTGCTTGCAGTACAACATCGACACCATATTTATCAAATAGTGGATGGTATAGGTCATGCAATTCATCAAGCCCTGGATGTGTGGTATTAGAAGAATAGAAGGATCTAAATGAGTATACAATTATCCAATTAGTACTTTTATTCTCATGCGCCCTTTCCAGATCGTCTTTTACAAACGCGTATTGTTCTGAAGTTTCATTATATGGTATCACTCTATTTTTGGCCGTTGCCATTGATAAAAAATGAACATTTCCATAATCAAATGAGTAGTAGGGGCTATCCATGTTAAAATGGTTCATATATTCAGTAAATTTCGCAGGATACATTTCGTTATCACCAATAGCAATTTTTAATCGACCATCGGTATCCAATGGGGAAACAACATGAAACCAACAATCTGCAGTCTTTTGATAAGATAGGTCACCTAATCCAATGACCACTTCTGGCTCTCGAACTAACATATTTGTTATCGTCCTATTCGCATTCTTGCTACAACCAAAGTCTCCAGCTGCAACAAAATTAAAGTTCAAATTATCTGCACCAGTTGTCCCGAACACCTGTTCTACAAAGATTCCAAACGTTATCAATCCGAGTGAGAAAAGAATCCCCAAAAACAGCTGGAAAATATAGTTATTCGATTGTTTAAAAGTTAAAAACAAGTCTAAATCTATTTTACACTTCCTTATCTCTGATGCAATTTGATGTATTTGAATCTGATCTTATGATAAATTAAGGCCAAAATGCCGTAGGACCGTTTAAAGTTGATATACCTGTTTAGTGTTAATATATCATGTCCAAGTTAGTTTCTTCAAACGGTTACAAGAGGAAGAAAGTGCTAGAATATCAGTGCGGTTGCAGATATTCCTTTCAGGACTACACAAAACTAGAACATGTATGTTTCACTCATGAAAATGAACTAATCGGCCAGTGTGGTTGAAACATCTACCAGAATAGTGCAGATAATACCATATTTTTCCTATTGCCAAAAAGCTTTTTTCGGTGTAGCGGCAATAACAAATAAACTGGCGATCTTAAAGCAAAAAAAATTTACTGAACCAACAATACGAGTAATGAAAATTATGTTGGTATCAGTTTAGAGCTTCAAATAATAGAAATATGAGAGCTCAAATGATTGCATACATTTGGTTTACTCACTACCATTTACTGCGTCTTGTACCCCTTCTGTGATATTTCCAACAACACCCGCTGCGCCTTCACCAAGACCTTGAAGAGCCTCTCCTGTTTGATTCATTGCTTGTCCGGTCGCTTCACTAGCATTCTGACCTAATTCAGAAGCAGTTTGGTTTGCCGAGGCACTCATATTGCCGACTGCGTTTGAGGCATTTGTAGTTGCGTTTTGAGCGTTCACATTGCTTGCTGTAACAGTCATCGTCAACATCAACACCATAGATCCGATAATGATTAGTTCTTTATTCATTAAGATTCAATTGCGCCAATTTTTATTTAAGCATTATAGTTTCATCCTTCAGGAATTTAGCATATTTCAAGCATTTTACATTGACTTTTACTTCATTTCAGAGAAACAATCACATTGCAATGGCAACCTGGAGGATTACCCAAATTTGCATGTCCAGCGCATAACAACTCAAATTTTCAAATTAAAGTATGAACTGATGGGCCAAACTGGCAAAAGCTTTGTTTAACCTATCCGAATGTCAGAGCTTTGATATCCGTCTCACGAGTTACAAACAATAAACGTTGTAACTCTTCCGACTAATTTTTTCCTACTTGTCACCTATTCCTTCTTTAATCTCACCGCTAATGTTGCTTAGTACATCTGCAGCTCCTAGGCCAACTTTTTTGGCGGTTTGTTCTGTTTCATTTAATATTTCCGAGCCGATTTCCGATCCGACACCACTCATGTTTTGTCCAAGCTCATTTAGCGTAGAACCTACTTTTTCGCCTGCATTATTCAATACTGCAGAAACGTTTTTTCCTAATTCAGAAGCAGTCTGGTTAGCTGATTCAGTGAAATTGCCAGCAACATTTGAGGCATCTATATTAGCGTCCTGAGCACTCAGACTGCTTGTCGTTGTAGTAAATGCTAACATCAGTATTGTAGCAGCAATAGTGAATAATTTTACAGTCATAATAATCAAATATGAAAATTTTATTTAAGGATTATAGTAGCGTAATAAAGCACTGATTTTTCAAGCTTTTCTATATTTATTATCCAGTGATTCCTACTAATGGAAAAGTACTGAAGCATCAGGTATCTGAGTGCGGATTTGAATCATTGTCTTATGTCATTATTTTATATCGGATCTGTTTACTTAATTCAGAATCGTCTTCTCGCTCGCAATATGATGATTTTGTAATAATTCACGAATGAGCGCCGGGAGTGGGACTCGAACCCACGAGTTCTTACGAACATCAGCTCACCCATAATGATTATTTGATCTCGAGGCTGACCCCTTTTAGGGAATCTTACACATCTTACCTAGCTTGGGTACCCCGGCATTGGATTTATTATTGATAATCTTTATAATTCTATAAATGTTGGGCACATGAGTGTTTATAAACATCAAAAATTATATAATGATCAACTTATCAGTTCCATAACCTATGTTATCAACAACGGATGCACAATCACCCAGCCCAAATCAATTAAAAACACTAACTTTGACAGATTTGGCGATAATGAACAAATTGTCAGTCTCTTTAAGAGAACAAATCAAGAAACATATTGATATTGATCCATTTACTACTGAGGATCCATTTAAAGAAAATGATGACTACGACTACTCAGTTATTTTAGACAAAACAGACTCAAAAAGAGTAATCTGTATGATTGCAATAAAAAAAGATGCTGCAATAAAACTGCCTTGGGAGATTCTACTTGGGGATCAACTAGTTCATCTAACATTATCAAAAACAGAAGCATCCTTAATAAAATATGAATTAATGCCAAAGGATACCAACAATTTCTATCCCTTTAGAAAATCAACAAGAATTGCTGGGTATATTATGTTTGCATTTCAAATATGCGGCTTGTCACAATAGTTTTCAATCTCCAAATACGTTTGCTTATTAACCAAGAAAGATTCTCTAATGTATGATATTGATATTTTATGTATTGGTAATGAGTTACTATCAGGTATAACATTAAACACAAATGCTCATTGGTTGTCAGGGAAAATTACAAAAATTGGCGGATTCGTTAGAAGAGTAGTCGTAGTTAGAGATGATTTAAATGAAATCAAGCTCGCCTTACTAGATTCCCTTAACAGGAACCCTAATTGGATAATTATTTGCGGTGGATTAGGTCCTACCTATGATGATAAAACTTTACTAGGAATTGGTAAAGCATTGAAAAAAAAATTGACATTGAACAGTATTGCACTGGATATGGTAAAAAATAGTTATAGACACAGACATCGAAGAGTCAAGATAAATAAGGCAAGATTGAAAATGGCAATAATTCCAACAGGCTCCACCCCAATAGAAAATCCCGAAGGCAATGCACCTGGGATACTCCTTTGTGTTCACAAAACCCAAATTATTTGTCTGCCCGGGGTTCCAATTGAAATGAAAGCGATAGCTACAAGAAGCATATTGCCACGAATGAAAAGAGAAATAGGCAATTTTACGATAAGGGAGACTAACTACCTTGTTAAGGGTATTAGTGAGGCCATGATATCCTCCAGATTAACAAAAATAGTTGATTCAGCACCAAATGACAGATTATATCTGAAAACCCATCCCCGTGGATATGTCGAAAATAGTCCTACGATAAGAATTCAACTAATTTCAAAGGGAAACAACGAAGAGCAAGTTGAACTCCAAAACAACAAAATTTTAAAACAGATTACGGGGTTAATTAGAAAAAATAAAGGGAAAATATTAAAAATTTCATAACTTTAGAATGAACGTGCCAGGGATGAGCGAATTAATAAAATTAAGAAGAAATCCTATCGATAACGATTTTAGTGAATTATTCGGAATTTACTTTAAATAGAAATATTATAATTAGTATTATACCATAATAACAGTGACCAACTATTGACAAATAGAAATAATAGCATCAATCCAGAAAGAATACTTTCTCAAACATTAGATGAATTACGAATAATTGATGATAAGATAAAACAGAATACATCGTCTTTGGTTAAGAATCTGGAAACTTCAAACAATGATGATTTTTGGATAAATATAATGAAAGCAATAGTTGTATCAAGTGATGAAAATAAATACGTTTTTTCCAATGCTGAACTTTGTGATTTTTTGACAATCGGAGCGCGAGGTTTGGATAACAAAAAATATGGATCAAGTGCAAATTCAGAAAACCAACTAATGAATAAAGTAGTAAGTGATGCAATATTTAGCATATACAAAGACATTATGGAAAATTATGATAACGTTGATAATGAATTAAAAAATTATTATCCCAAAATCATTCTGAATATCATTTCAATTATTAGAAGAGGTTCTGATATCAGTGGCGAAAAGGTAAATCTTTATGGTTTGGAAAGATATTATCTGAAAAATAAAACTGATGCTGTAAATAGAAAATTAGATATCTCTGAACCTATTGTCGCCGATGTTCAGAAAACTGTTAGTGTTGAAACTAAAAAATCAATAGATATTCCACCTACTCAACCTTTGGTATCAGCTACTGTAAAGGAAAATATTCTGAGCAAGAAGGATCTTGTTAATAGTCTTAGCCTAATTACCGGAAGGAAAAAGAATGCACTGAACGACTTACTTACAAAAATCCCAGAACAAGATTACAAGAAAATAACTGATTTGTGTGTAAATTATAACAAATTACAAAAATATTCAAAATTGATCGGAACTGAGGAGTTTAGTCGTCAGATTGAAAAGGAATTGGGAAGAAGTCTTAATGATAGACAACTTCAACATGCTACAATTTCGATAAGAAAGGTCAAGACCTATGTGGAAAATGTTCTAGATGGGAAATTTGTCCCCCACGGTTCACATGGAATCAATCATGTTAAACACAATTTGGAGTATGGATATCAGTTGATGGGATTAATTGAATATAGAAGGAGAAGGTACTCTCAATCTCAACCATACAACAAAAATTCAAAAGTTTAGACAAGACCTTAAGGAGATATCAAGTTATGTATGCTATTATTTTCTATTGAGTTTGATCTTTTGGAGATATCTTTTGCTTTCTGGCCATAAAAAATAGTAAAATTCCAAACATTATCAAAATTATGGCGAGACCCTGGGCTCCTCCTCTTGGGACTAGCATTATGTAAAAAACTGCAAACAAGATACAGCTTAAACCTTGAAAAAAATACCTGAAAGCCTCGCCAAGATTAAATTTCTTGCCAACAATAGCTATTGCAAAAAAGGCTATAATTGGGTAAATAGTTAGTAGAATATACTGATCTATATCGACACCATTATGAGGCAAGAAGACTAACTAACAACTATGTTTGGAGCAAATATCTATGTTTCTTTGACATGAAACCGCAAATCGTTTATTTCAATTGCTACTTTTCTTTCAATCAAGGACCTTGCATTTTCAAAAGGTAAAATCGCAACGTCCTCTTTTATGAACGGACCGTATCTTTCCATATCGACACCCATGAACTGATCGGTTGGTTCCAAGAATCTTATTATAATCATTTTTGACCTTATGATTTTGGAAAGGGAATCTAAATTATTCACATTTCCATCGATTAAAGATTGTATAATCAGATCTTTTCTTTGCGATACTTTCCTTTCTTCTTCGAAAATATATTTCTCTTCATCAGTTAACTTGGAATAATCATCAGTTGACAAAGAAGAAAAAGGCAAATTTGCGTTTGAATTTTCTAAAAGCTTCCGAGTTCTCAATTCAATCAATGTTTTTGTTGATAATACTAGTAATTTTATCAGCTCGTGATGTACATCTAACTCTAGGCCTTCATACTTTTGGATGGAAAGTTCCTTTATCAGCTGTGCAATTCTCTTGTAAACATCCGGTGATATAGCCTGGATCTTTGGGATTTGTGTTTCCTTTTTCAATAGTTCCATGATAAAATCCAATTCCATCTTTTTCTCGGAATTTCTGCTGTTGTTATTATCGTCTATTTCCGCCAATAATTTCTACCTTTTTTGGTAATTTCTATTTAAATACCAGTTTATTAAAATTTTAATCAAATAAATTTTTTAACAACGTAAAAAAGTTTCAAAACCCTAAAACTCAAAACAGGTACGTGCTCCAGTTTAAAACTTAATTATGAGAAAAATATAATCGGTTCTGATTGCCTTATAAAATTGTAAATGGAGAATTTGAGCCCCTAACATATACAAGCGATGATGTTTTGCTTAAGATCAAGGAAGAAGGAATAAAATTTGTTGATTTGCAATTTACTGGTTTATTCGGAAGATTTCACCATACTACCATGGCAGCTAATATGTTAAGAAAGGAGGATTTTAAGGACGGACTACCAAAACTTGATGGTTCCTCGATTAAAGGATTTACAGAGATACATGAATCCGATTTAATAATTAGACCTGATCCTTCCACATATTCCTTTATTCCATGGATAGAAAAGTATCCTACAGCCAGATTGATATGTGACATTCAATCCGGCGGTGAAAAGAGATCTCCTTACATGGCCGATCCACGTGGGATAGCCAAGACCGCAGAAAAGTTTGTCAAGGAAAATGGATATGATATTTCATACTGGGGACCGGAGGTAGAATTCTTTGTCTTTGATAAATTACAAGTAAACACCTTAACCTCATTTCATAGTCAGAGCTATGAAATTACTTCCCGTGAAGCACCATGGTCAACAGAAAACGTTGGCTATACCCTCAGGTTGAGGGAGGGATATCTTCCCAGTCCACCTGGAGACACTCTCATGGACTATCGACATGAATGTGTTGATGTTCTCAGTTCAAATTTCGGAATAATTTGCGATGCCCATCATCATGAGGTTGCGACTGCCGGACAATGTGAAATAGACATTCGTTACGATAGTCTTGTTAACACTGCCGATTCTGTTCAAAGTTACAAGTACATCGTCAAGAATATTGCAAAAAAGCATAACATGATAGCAACAATGATGCCCAAGCCAATTGCATTGGATAATGGTTCGGGTATGCATGTTAATGTTAGTATCTGGAATAAAGGAAATAATCTATTCTACGATCCAAATGACAAATACGCGGAACTATCACAAACTGCAAGGTATTTCATTGGCGGAATACTCGATCATGCAAAGGCTCTTGCAGCAATTGTAGCTCCAACTACAAATTCTTATAGAAGGTTGATACCCGGATACGAAGCACCTGTTTACATTGCCTGGAGTACGGGTAACAGGTCAGCAATAATCAGAATCCCTGCACACTACAAGGGCGAAAAATTTGCATACCTTAAAAGAATAGAATTTAGAGCGCCAGATCCGTCATGTAATCCGTATTTGGCTTTTTCTGCGATTGTTGCAGCTGGTCTTGATGGAATTAAAAAGAAAATAGAAGCAAATGATCATGTTGATGCAGACATATTCAAAATGACTGATGCTGATAGAGAAGAACATAAAATCCAACAATTGCCGGCTAGTTTAAGAGAATCAATAGAGGAATTAAAATGCGACTCTGATTTCTTGAAACCAATATTTGGTAAACATGTTATTGAACGCATAATTGAAGATGCAGCAAAACAACATATGGAACTGGCAGTACGTCCTCACCCGCATGAGTTCACCATGTACGCTGACGTATGATGTGCAGTAAGAACTGACTTTGTTACGTTTGTTTGGAGTTTGGATTACCTAATCAAAAAGTCACTCTGGAACAATGATTTTTTTATTCCTGATATCTTGACTTAATTGGAGAAATTTATCTTGAATGTCTTTGGGTATCTTATTTTGAAAATCATAGAACGGAGCTATGTAAAGTATTCCATCTTCGGACGTTGAATTCTTTGTCGATTCTATTCCAGGAGAATAAATCATTCCTGTAAAGTTGTTCATATGAATCATTTTGAATACATAGTCATACGCCTTTACCGGATCCAGAACAAATGACGTAACTACGGTATCTGGTGCCAATTTGTTCTGGTCTGACACAGCACCAAATGCATAGATTCCTTTCTCTTTTGCTGCTTGGATAACGCCTTGTCCCGCTGAATCAGCTACATGCAATATAAAATCTGTACCTTGTTCAATCTGAGATAGTGCTGCGGACTTTCCCTTAGTTTGGTTGTCCCAATCATTCAGGTAAGTCACAAGTACCGTAGTATTAGAATTAACATCCAATGCACCTTGTTTGTAACCTTCGTATATCTTCTTAAGGTTGGGATATTTATCATCTCCCCCAACAAATCCAATGGTGTGGTTTTTTGAAAGCATACCTGCAAGTGCTCCTAGTAGATACGTGGCTTCCTGTTGTTTAGGGAAAATTGAAACCACATTTTCAGATTTTACTAATCCAGTGAATACAATAAATTTTATGTCAGGATATTCTTTTGCGACTTGGATAACTGGATCCCCCCATTCATAACCTTGTGTGATGATAATATCGTAATTCCTATCTGCATAATCCTTGAGAGTAGTTTCTATATCTGATATCGATACGTTATCTAGAAAAGTAACTTCATAACCATACTTGGAAATTATTTCTTGTCCTGCATTGTAAGCAAATGCTCCCCACCCTGCATCGCTAAAAAGACCATCAGTTAAATAAGCAATTCTTAGAGACTTATCGTTTAAAGTTTGTTGCGATTGAATTTGCTCCTGTGCGTATCCTTCTTGAAGAACATAACCTTGAGACATTACTACAAGCCAACCAATTAAAACAATTAGTGAAATGTAAAATATTGTTCTTTGGGCCAACAAATAATCTTTTTTTAACATTCTATTTATCATGTTCCTCAATATGTTTTACATTTGTTTCATCCAAAAGTGGGAGTGTAAAAATAAAGGTAGCACCTTCTTGTTGAGAACTGCTTTCTGCCCATATTTTTCCACCATGTGCTTCGATAATGCTTTTTGAAATGAACAGACCCAACCCAGTTCCCCTGTCGGATCTTGTTACAAATTTGGAAAATAACTTGGGGAATACTTCAGGGTGTATTCCAGTTCCAGTATCCTTTACAATAACTTTAACTTTATTTGACATGATTTCAGTTGTAACTGTAATTAACCCTTTTTTGGTAAATTTCCCCGCATTGTCAAGAAGGTTGAGCAACACCTGATTTAGTCTCAACTTGTCTCCGATCACAAAGATTGTTTTACTTGGACTCTCATAATTTAACATAAGATCTTTGTAAATAAACTGAATATTTTTCTTATATTCTTCGACAATATTTAAAATTAGATCGTATAAATTTAGTCGTTCGTTCATCAATTTTAAAGTATCACTCTCTATTCTGGTAACGTCAAGTATATCCTCAGCAAGCCTTCCTAATTTTTCTGTGTTTCTCTTTATGATATCTGTATATTGATTTTTCTTGGCTGTGCTCAAATCTTCGGATTGCAGTAGATAAATTGCATTGAGAATGGGCTGAATGGGCGTTCGAAGTTCATGTGCTGCAACATTAATGAATTGGTTTTGGGCTTCATCCTTAATCTTAAGTGATTCATTTGCCTTCATTAATTTGTAATTGGATTCGTTCAGATCGCGAGTTCGTTTTGTGACTTCATCCTCTAATACGCTATACCATTTTCTTAAAAGGAAGACAAGTACTATTATTGCAGCTGTAGTTCCCGTAAGCAAGGAAAACATCTTTAAACCTTCTGTAAAAAGAACCGAATCTATTTTCAGATATATGCGATCAGTTGGTGTTACCACTTGAACGAAGTATACGGGTTCTGCTCCAACTAATATCGGCGATTGAGTATTCAATCTCTCACCTCTTCCATAGTCATACATTGCATGACCAGCATTCCCGCCCAGCAAATATTGAGTCAAATTATTTAGAACCTTATTGTAATTGATAAACTGCTGAGTCTCATTGCCAAAGAAATTCTTTCCCACTAAATCACCACTTGCTCCTACGGCCAAAAGATTTCCCGTTTTATCAAACGCGACTAAAAACTGTGAACTAATATCATTAACATTTCCATAATTCTTGAAAAATTCAACAGTAGGTAAATTTGCTACAACTGTTCCAATATAGTGACCATCCTCTATACTTTTTATTGGATACGTTATCACTATTCTATACTCGCCATCTATTCCTCTAAATCCATTAGAGTATACTGGCTGAAGACTATCCATTGTTTGCTTCATATAATCATTGGATGAAATATCTATGTTGACAAAAGTCTTCATTCCCGCTGAAGCTTTATGAGTAGTTATGACACCTTCATTGTCTGTAATTAAGAGACTATCAACTTTTGTGACAGAATTAAGCTGGTTAAATTTTTCTTGTAGTAGATTGCTGACCTTATCTCCTGATAACATTTCGTTCTGGAGGTACAACGAATCAGCCAAATCCTGGAGCATCGACGTAACCAATCGAAGGTCTGAGCCTACATGTTGTGAAACTGATTTAGTAGAATTAATTTGCCTTTCTAGTTCCTGTTCAAATATACTCTCTCTGATACTTTTTTCGTTGACTCTCTGAAAATAAAAAAATAATCCATATGAAGCAACAGCTATCATGATAACAGAGATGACACCGATGTACATCAGTTTACTAGAAATTAGTGTCATTAGTTATCCAGTGATGTTTTACAGTATTTCTATATTTATCGTTATCAGTATGTAGGGGATGGGATTCGAACCCATGACTGCTAAGCATGAATAAATGCTCTTCTTTTGGAGAGGATAATCGCGTACGCATCTCCGTTATTTGTGAAAGAATCTTTTTTGTATTGAAAGGATGCAACAAGAAAGCTGAGATTTATCTTTTGTTTATCTAGTAAGTTATACTGAAAAATGGAATCTAATCTTGAGCCCAACTTAATCGTAAATTATTCTATTTTGTAGTTGATTACTATATGGGAGGCAGATCCGTAGAATTACTTGTTTCTGTCGGTATTGCTTGTTCTGAAGATGAAGAACTCGTTATATTGAATGATCTTATCATTTCCTCAGCCACGGGAAGATAATGATCATATAGATCCGTTGTTACATAGTACGTAATAACGTATTCCATTCCCTGATCATCTAGTGTTCCGACAATCAGCTCTTTTAACTTAGGTTTACCTTCCAATTCTACGTCCCTATATGTTACTATAGCATTGCATGCAGTTATGTTCTTTATGGTATATTTTCCACACTGTGTGGGTTGAAGTACTTCATAATCTTGTTCAGTTTGAAGATAAACGTAGTTAGAGTCAACGAGATCGCTGGCATTGCTATAGATTGATTCTTCTCCAAAGAGTAAAAGTTGTGCAAACGATGAATCGCCTCCTGAATATGAAAAGTAAATATTGACTGGTGCCAATGAGCCTTCTACATATCTGTAGGGAATCCAGTTCGATGGATATTTAATTGTAAAGTGACCGTTCTTTTCATTGAATACTTTCCAACCAATCTTTTCAGTGGCGTTAATTTGTGTAATGGGCAGAACCAAGCACGATGCTATTATAATTACAAATGCGATTGCTAACACACCTATCATTCTCTTAGAGTCTTGATATGGAAGAATTAGGCAATGGTGGAAGAGCTGGAGAATCATCGGTTCCTTCCAAACTAGATTCGTCCCCTGATGATAGAATATTCCCCGTTACAGTGAAGGATTTTACCATTTCTTCTGCTACTGGAAGAAAATCATCAAAAACGTTTTTTGTTGCCGAGTAATATACAAGATATTGTACTCCATCGTCGGCTATGGTAACAATATCAAGTTCATTTATTGTTGGTTTGCCAGATACATCTGTATTCCTGTATGAAAATGTGGTACTGCATGCGGTTGTTTCCTTTATTAAATATTTAGTACATTCTATCGGTTCTACAAGTTCATACCTTGACAGACTTTGAACACTTGCATAAATAGAGTCTATTGAATCACTTACGTTGGTAAAGATAGCTTCTTCTGCCAAGACGCCAACTGATGCAAACTCATCTGAACTCCCTGTATAGTAAAAGCGCATGTCGATTGGCGAGGAGTATTCTGAATTTTCGGTGTCCTTATAAGGACTCCAATTTGATGGGTATTTAATTGTAAAAAAACCATTCTTTTCCTTGAATGTCTTCCATTTCACGTCCGTGGTTGCAAAGCTCTGTGTTAACGGAAAGGTCAAAATGACGGTCATTAGAGCTACCAAAGTTATCAATCTTAGAATGCGCGCATTCACGCATAAATGTAAATCAGCAGTTGCTATTAAAATTTTATACAAGATAATTGATAGAATTATTAATTTGATCATATTGCTTAGAAGCATTTTTTTCCTTGAATATAGGCAAAAGAGGAAAACTATTCGAGGGGATAAGAAACGACAGGTCGTTACTAAATTTTTATCAAAATAAAATAATTTTCTGGAATGAATGGGATCTGAACATAAGACTGCTTATCATGGATAAAAATTGAATTTATTTTGAAGTAGCATAGTATTACTATGTTTGCCTAATTACATGATTAGCATGGAGGGGATGGGATTTGAACCCATGACCACCTGCGTGTAAGGCAGGTATCATAACCAGTCTAGACCACCCCTCCGACGTTTATGCTTGTCAAAAAGTATAATATTCAGGGGCTATTTGAATTAATCAAACGTTCAATTACATGTTTCCAATTTGAGTATTTGTAATTTTTTATTGGATTCAAACTTTTATTAAACTGCATAGCTAAATCACTAAACATGTCATTTGGCGTTGATACGCTTGGAGGCTTAAGTGAGAAATTAAAACAGTTAGTAAATGAGACACAAGACCATTATGAGTCTTTTATTGATGATGCTCAACTTTACAAAAAAGGAAAAATCGGTGATAAAGAATTTTTCGCAAAAATAGCAAAATTCATGATATCTCTTTCTGCGCTAAATTTTCTATCTATTAGAGTAATACTCGAAATGAAATCTGCAGTGGATAAAGGTTCATCATTAAAAAGTCCAACCGGAGGAATTGCACAGCCTTCATCAGGCTCGGGATTTGGGGTCAATTCGTTTGTAGACAGCGGCGGTAGTATTGGTGGAAACCAACCATCAGACAATAATCAATATCTGTTACCCGAACCTAATCAATTAAGTGAACCAACATTCAGACCTGTCGACATAACAATCAAACGTGAATCTAATCAAGATTCGAAAAAGAATTGTGTCAATTGCAAATCGTCAATTCCTATTACAGCTAAATTCTGTCCCAAGTGCGGGAATTCGCAATAATTAAAAACTCCATTTTGTTTTAATTTGTTATGGAGATGTTTAATGGGAGAGCTGCTACTGAAGAGTACATGTCAACACATTCTCTAACTTTTTCGACTCCTGAAATGACATTAAAGAAATTTGCATTATGGTTAGGCGATCAAGTCAATGTTCCTGGAAAAGACAAGACCATACCTCGCTTGCTGACGTATATTAAAGAGGTCAACAACAACAAGTCAAGTTCCGATTTCCTTCCAGATACTGATGAATCATTCAAGCCAACTGGAGCAGTTACAGATATGTTTAAAGATACAACACACGTCAACTCCTCGCCCAAGTGTAAAAATTGTAACTATCCCCTCAAAACAACATCAAAATTTTGTCCCAAATGTGGATCAAAACAACACTAACTAACATAGTTTGGGTCCGAGCCATGAAACTATGCTTATATTTTTTCACTCTTAATATCTTGTCCTGTAAATGCTTTAAATTAAAGAAATAATAAAGTTCATAGACCATTGCCTGGAAATGTAGGAATCGAATCTAGAGCTTTTGGCTTTCTTTTTATCAGTATTGCGTTAGCAGTTCTAACCGGTACTATAATTAATGAATTCTTGGCAACTCATCATATTCCAGTCTATTATCAACTAATTTCATGGATATTGGTATTTGTTTTTGTTTTGGGAATAGCGTTTACAAAAATGAAGCATCTGTTACACTCAATAAGAAACAGAATGAAAAATAGCATAAGATGGCCCCTTCATACAAAAATAATTAACGGTTTAAGTTGGGCAGGACCATTTTTGGCTATACCTATTTTCCATCCTTTCGCACATTACTTGATACTCTTAGGAATTGGGACTGGTAACATCTCCACATATTTTTTGATAAAATATTATAGCAATTACAAAAATAAGGAACAATTTATTATTGGAATTCTTGCAATAATTATGATTCCAGTTTTGTTTCTAGTTGATGTATTGCTTGCTCCTGTTTTAGTTCATCAACACGTATTAACACTATCCAGAATATTTGTTGCAATATCGTATGGTGTAGGAGGAGTTTACGCATTAAATGAAAAATGAAAAGATTGCAATATGTATAATGAGTGGAGGACTAGATTCGCTCTGTGCTGCTGCATATGTTAAGAATTACAAAAAATACACAATAAAGATAATTTCATTTTCTTACGGTCAAAGGGCTAAACGTGAATTAATTCAGTCAAAAAAGCTCGCCAAGGCCTTGGATTCAGACGAATATCGTACTGTGGATATTAGTTTTATGAAGGAATTGTATGGTAATTCTAATGTACTAACTAACAGCAAATTTTCAATTCCATCCAAATTCGAGCAAAGTATTGTAGTGCCCATCAGAAATGCTGTTTTCATTACTATTGCATCAGCATGGGCATTTAGCGTTAATGCGGATTTGATTGTATTTGGTGCTCACGCCGATGATTTTCATTACCCCGACTGCAGACCAAAATTTATTCAATCTATTACAAATGCATTGAACATGGGTGAGGAAGACAAAATCAGGAATGGAATCAAACGAAAAATTTCCATATGGTCTCCATCCGTAGAAGGAATTAGTAAATATGAGCTAGTAAGATTAGGTCACAAACTGTTAGGAGATACAATATTTGAATCATGGAGCTGCTATTCTAATGGTAAAAGAATCCATAAAGACAAAGTGCAGTGCGGAGAATGCGAATCGTGTATAAATAGGAAGATGGCATTTAGTAAGGCAGGTATAGAGGATAAAACAACTTATGCAAAGAACTGAAAATAAGGCAAGAGCGAGAATTAGTGAGATATTTACTAGTATCGAAGGAGAAGGGATATTCGTCGGAAAGAAAACATTGTTTATCCGATTCTCAGGTTGCCATTTAAAATGCAAATGGTGTGACACAAAGTATGCGCTGCCTCTAGATAGCGGAACTGAATACCAAATCGATGAAATTGAAGATCTAATCTTAAGAGAACTTCAACCATTCACATACAAGGTGAATTTCACCGGAGGAGAACCATTGCTGCAAACCGATGCATTAATAGAATTAGCAGGTTTCATAAAAAAACAGACAAGCCTCAAAACATACATTGAATCATCGTGCTTTGATTCTGAACTTTTCAGTAAGGTTTTACCTTATATCGACATATGCAAGATTGAATTCAAAACTGCCGATTCTAAAGTTGTTGATAATAAAGACTACGATAATTTGCTATTAAACGAGATTAAATGTTTGGAATTGGCCGTCGAAAGTAACAAGACTACTTACATTAAAATAGTGGTGACCCATTCTACACATCTTGATAGTTTCAAGAATTTGGTTTACAATATTTCAAAGAAAATAAAACCTTCAGACATTTTGAGCTTTATTATTCAACCCAGTCATGTAATAGACCAGCCCTCAGTTAAGAAGCTTCTAAATATTTATGATATTGTTCAACCTATTTTTCCAGAAGTGAGAATTATACCACAGCTACATAAAGAAATAGGTGCTAGATAAATAAAGGGAAAAAAATGAAAAAAACCTCACTTAACAAGAGAAAGATAGAAAAACTCGTTAGGGAGCTAATAGTACAACTCGGAGAAAACCCCGAACGTGAAGGCCTTATTGGAACTCCTCAAAGAATTGCAGATATGTATGAGGAGATTTTTGGCGGGTATTGCATGAATTCAGAGCTTGAAATTAGTTTTAGTGAAGAAACCGATTCCATTATTGCAAAAGATATTCAATTTTACAGCATGTGCGAGCATCATATGCTTCCTTTCTTTGGGAGAATACATATTGCCTACACTCCATCAGGAAAAGTCTTTGGTATTTCAAAGCTAGCCAGGTTAGTAGAAAAATACTCTAAAAGATTGCAAATTCAAGAAAGACTTACAAAGGAAGTTGCAGACGAAATAATGAAAATGGGAGTCAAGGGTGTAACTGTTATTGCTGAAGGAGAGCATCTATGTATGAAAATGAGAGGCGTTAGAAACAACAGTACTATTATAACAATAGCAAATCGAGGTTTGGTTGATCAAAATGACGCCCGAGCACATCTATTAGCTATGGTATATGATTCTAAACCTAAAATTCATACAGTATAACAAAAAATACATACGGCATAGCAAAAATCACAATAATCCTTATAAAAAAGGACTATTTCAATAGGTAGGGAAGAATGACAAACACCATATTCAGACTTCAATCGCACAAGTTCAGTACCGATAACATCCAGACCACTTTGGTATGTTCAAAATGCGACGAGGTTTTCTCAAAAGAATTCCCCTTGGACCTCGAAGGACAAACAATTGAATTTAAATGTCCTGTTTGCAATTCTGCCGGTGAAGCCGATCTTCCTTATAAAAGCGCCGAAGAAAGAGAAGAGCTTGAGGAAGACTTTGATGAAGTTGAAGAAGAAGATGGCGGAGAAGAATTCGAAGAAGACTATTGATTGATTAATTCCACTTGATAGTTTCTTTACTTAATGTAAAATTCATTTTGCCGATTTTCTAAAAGCTCGCTCTATTGTTTGGCGGCACCCATCCTAGATAATTGGGCTAAGAATGCAGTCAATTGTATATCAGGATGTGAGCCATGAGTCAAACGATAGTCATATTCAGCTAATAGAGAAGCAAAATCTTCAGGGTGGGATAATTTTAAAGAGTATACGGCTTCATATGCATATTTTAAAAAATCGAATTCAGACATTCCATATACCGCAGTTAATTCAAGTAACTTTACTCTTGCTTCATTAAACTTGCCTGATATTGCCAACTTGATTATTTCGCTAACCTTGGATTTTCCACTAAGTCCCAATGATGCCTGTACGTTTGAAACACTAATTGATCCCATCACGGAGGCAGTTTGAAGAATGTTTATTGAATGCCGTAAATCACCATTTGTAGATTCAAAAATTTGTGAAATTGCCTTATCATCATATTTTACTCCCTCCTTTTTACACAATGATTCTAGATGATTCTCTATGATTTCCTTTTCAATTCTCTTAAATCTGAATATTGCACAACGACTTTGAATAGGCTCGATTATCTGCGACAAGTAATTACATATTATAACAAATCGGGTTGTTTCAGAACTGTCTTCAATTATCCTTCGCAAAGCAGTCTGGGCTTCAGATGTCATTTCGTCGGCTTCATCTAAAATTATTATTCTAAATTTTCTTTCTTCCCTTTCACTCGTTCTTATTTTGAAAACGGAGGCAAATTCCTTGACCCTTTCTCTAACCATCTTTATTCCTCTTTCATCTGAGGCGTTGAGCTCAAGTGTATCTCTCTTCCACTCCTCCCCTAGTAATTGTCTTGACATACACAATGCAGTGGTTGTTTTGCCAACTCCAGCAGGACCTGTAAATAACAAATGTGGCATTTCAGAAGGCTCTTTCATCAAGTTCTTTAAACTCTCTACTATATCCTTTTGATTGACAACATCATCCAATTTGATGGGTCTGTATTTTTCTACCCACATTAAATCTGACAAATTTTTTGCCTCTGCTTGTGGCATACAAGATGTTCGAATTATCAGTTATATATTCAGACCTGTAAAGATATCCAACGTTAATTAATAACCAGTTCTAAGACTATATTCCCAATATGTCCTCATCCACTATTCTCATTCAAGGCTTTTTTGAAAGCTTAAAAAATACACATTTACTTGAGTATCTTCTCGAAGAGATTAGAGCTACATTCAAGTCGGAAGTAAAAATTTCTATCAATGATATCAACATAGATGCCAAGGAAGGTGATATCTTACTATTACCAAGATGGTTCACAAAAATTTTATCGAACAAGAATCTAATTGAAATTCAAGATAATGAAGTATCAAATTATATTTCAAAGGCATTGAATCGAGAACGAATTTCAAAGCCCCATGATATATCCAGCGTGGATGTAGATTTTTACATCAGAGTAAATGACTTTCTTGACGGTCTTAATGAAAAAGAAAGAGAGAATCTGATCGTATCACTCAATTCATTTGTGATGTCTAGACTTGGTAAAATTGTGAAATTAGCGGCTGCTTCATCACTTTCTGCAGAAATGGAATCAAAGTTATCCGCCGAAGAAAAACAGCTCTACAATTTTGTTCACACTTCTTCATTGGCCTTTAAAGAATCGGTGTTACGAAAATAAATGACTGAACAAAAGCAACAAACCACTTCGGCAATATCAGATGAATTAGAATCATTTTTACGAGCTTTTAAGGACAGGGAAGGGAATTACAAATATTTTGACAGAATTAACAACATGATGGCATCAAGTTCTACTTTTATTGTAGTTGATTATATTGATTTAGATACAAACAAGCCAGAACTTACAAAGTTAATCACAGACACGCCAGATGATATGTTTGACGCTTTTAATAAGGCCGTGTACTCCATCTTAAGAGAAATTCATTATGACTATGCTGAGGAAATTAAGGACAAGATAAAAGTAAGAATTGGAAATTATTCGGTTCAAAAAGGGCTACGAGAAATAAATGCTGATGTTATAAACAAGTTGATAAGCGTTCCTGGCATGGTAGTCAGAACTTCTGAAATTAAACCACTTGCCAAGAAGATTGCATATGCATGTTTGAATTGTAATACTCTTAATGAAGCCCAGCTTAAAGGGCTAACCCTAAAGAAGCCCACAAGGTGTAATCAGTGTTCAGAAAAGGAACTTGAAATGGATCCTGAAAATAGTTTCTTTACTGATTTTCAACTAGTTAGACTTCAAGAACTACCTGAAGACTTGCCTGCTGGTCAGCTTCCACATTATGTAGAAGTCACTGTGATGGATGACCTTGTCGATAGGTGCAGACCTGGAGATAGGGTTTTATTAACAGGGATAGTCAGGATTGAGCAAGAACAGTCATTACAAGTTAGGACAAGTCTGTTCAGACTTCGTATGGAAGGTAACAATATAGAATATCTTGGTGGACTCGCTGGAAACAAAGATGCACGAACTGTTGATAGAATAGCTATAAGCAGCGAAGATGAAAAGCAGATCATCTCACTTGCAAGTACACCAGATGCTTATGACAAACTAGTCGCATCATTTGCACCTCATATTTACGGACATGAAATAATCAAAGAATCTATTCTTTTACTAATTGTAGGATCGGTAACAAAAAAATTAACCGATGGTTCAAATCGAAGAGGGGACATCAATATTTTTCTCGTTGGAGATCCGGGTACTGCTAAATCTGAAATGCTCAAATTTGCTGCAAAGATAGCACCAAGAGGTCTTTATACCTCAGGAAGAGGTACAACTGCTGCAGGTTTAACTGCTGCAGTAATTCGAGATAAATCCGGAATTATGATGCTGGAGGCGGGCGCTGTAGTTTTGGGAGATCAAGGCCTCGTTTGTATGACTGAGGACACAGAAATCTACAACGGAAATAGGCTAGTTCCTGTTGGAAAGCTCTGGGATGACATTGAAGGAGGAGTCTTTTTAACAAAATCTGGTAGAGAAGCCAAGAAAAATCTGATCCCAGTAGGAATTTACGACAACAAATACAGAGTGGATATGGAAGGTAACGCGTTTGCCATAATGAGAAAAAAGCACACAGGCGATGTCATCAAACTAACATTTTCCTCTGGTTTGACACTCAAAGTGACACCAGAACATCTACTCAGGCGTTCGACACATGTCAAAAATCTATGGGTACAAGCCCAAAACGTGAGTCCTGGAGATATCTTACGTTCCCCTATTAGAGTCCAAAAACCATCCTGTACATTGAATATTACAGAAGATGATGCCTATGTGATAGGATGTATATATGGCGACGGTTATGTAACGCCGCATAGCATTACCATAAGCCAATCAAAAGTAAACTCTGACGTCATATCAAGTATACAACAAAACTCCGATGTTTTTTCACTTTACGACAAAGGAGACCGACTTCGCACACTTGGAAAATATGTCTTGATGTCTCGCATGTTTCAGCTATACACGGCCGATAAGACGCTGCTCAAGAAAACTAGATTTTTAATTAAAGATCAATCAATAGACAATGTCTTCATGCTTCCAGACAAGTCATTATGGGCGTTTCTAGCAGGAGTATTTGATACTGACGGAGATTTTAATCATATGCATGGTAAGGTAGTTGCAGCAAGAATGTATCCTTCCACATCTCAACATGAATTAGCAGTCATGCTTTACGCATTACGTCGATTAGGAATATATGCAAAACTGCGTAAAACTCGCAAGGGCTTTCCATTAATACAGATCACAGGAAATGACATAACTCGCTTTGCTGAAGGAATCAAATCTCATAGCATTAAAACAAGGAGAGAAGGGCCAATCAAAATTGATCATAAAGGTTCGATACAGAGAGGAATCGAGAAGGTTGTGCTTGTCGAAAGAATACCATATGATGGTTATGTATATGATCTCAGTGTAGGAAAATATCACAATTATGAAGCATCTCTAATTTACATTCACAATTGTATAGACGAGTTTGATAAGATAAAGTCCGAAGACAGATCTGCACTCCATGAGGTTATGGAACAACAAACTTGTTCGGTCGCAAAAGGAGGAATAGTAGCAACACTTAACGCCAGAACATCAATCCTATCCGCAGCTAATCCTAAATATGGTAAGTACGATCCGTTTAGAAACATTACGGAAAACGTAGAGCCACTTCCTATACCGTTACTAACAAGATTTGATATCATACATGTCATAAGGGATAGTGCTGATACTGAAAGAGATAATCGAATTGCAAGTCATATACTTGAAATCCATAGAGATATAGAGCACGCAGCTCAGTCCGTTATAGAGATAGATCTATTTCGTAAATATCTAGCATATGCCAAGCAAATTGAACCAAAGCTTACACCAGATGCCATTGATATCTTGAGAAAATATTATTTGCAGATGAGAAACGTTGATTCGGAAGGAATGATAACAGCAACCCCCCGTCAGTTGGAAGGTCTAGTACGCCTTGCTACTGCACGAGCTAGATTGTTGTTAAAAGATAATGTAGATGCGGAAGATGCTGAGAGAGCGATATATCTTGTTTCACAAATGTTAGAAACTGTAGGTATTGATGTTAACACTGGAAAAGTTGATCTCGGCGTTCTTCATGGAAAACCTCTTAGCGAAACTTCAAAATTAAAGACATTCACGGATGTCTTTAATGGTTTATCTGGAGAGGACAAGAACGACGTGGAAGAAAAGAATTTCGTTGATGAACTCGTGAAAACAGGAAAGTTTACAGACGACGAAGCCAAAGATTTCATAAGAAAAGCAATGCAGAATGGACAAATCTACGAGAGAAGAGCAGGATTTTATGCAAAGGCATAAGAAGTAAAAATCATCTAGTCAGAGCTTTTCTAATAGAATTCATCTTTGTTAATGCATACATCATACATTTTAAAAGTTTCGATATTATTAATATATTAATTAGAAGGAATTAATTTAGTTGAGCGAATGAAGCAATATTTACAGGAGCTATTAAGATTACTAAATTACGGTTCATTATATCCACCACAAGAACTTGCGTTATCAAAGGGTGTAATGAATGGTAACAACATTCTAGTTACGACTCCTACATCAAGTGGAAAAACACTAATTGGATTGATGGGAATGATAAACATCCTTAACAAGAGAAAAAAAATAGTATATCTTACCCCTCTAAAAGCACTTGCCTCAGAAAAATTCAATGAATTTAAGATAATTAGAAACTTGAGTTGCTTTAAGGATAGGAAAATAAATATTGCAATCTCCACAGGCGATTACGACTCTACTGGCACAGAACTGATTGACAAAGATATAATCATATTAACAAATGAAAAAATGGATTCAATCCTAAGACATGATTCAAATTGGATTTTTGATGTCGGTCTGTTCATTATTGATGAAATACATCTGCTTACAGAACGTGAGAGAGGTCCAACTCTAGAAATAATATTGACAAAAATAAAACTCATGCCACAAAGACCTCAAATTATTGGAATTAGTGCGACCATATCAAATTCAGATGAAATTGCTGACTGGTTAAAATGTGAACCGATACAAAGTAAGTGGCGTCCTACCGAATTGATAGAAGGTGTTTATAATTATGGTAAAGTTACCATGAACAATGGAACAACCTTTGAAATTGATAGTATTGGGGTTGCTGATAATTCAAGCGGTGGAATAATAAGTCTTGCAATGGATTCAATTACAAATGACGGAGGACAATCTCTTGTGTTTGCAGAGACACGTAAACGTACTGTTTCACTTTCAAAGAAAACTTCAGATATAGTGTCGAAATTATTGGACAAAGGTTCAAAACTTTCAGCACAAAAGATAGGCGCGGAAATTCTTAAACAGGGAGATGATACAGAACTTAATAGAACGCTTTCAAGTACTGTTACCAAAGGTGTTGGATTTCACCATGCAGGTCTAGGATTAAAAAGCAGACAAATTGTAGAAGACGCATTTAGAAACGGCATTATTAAGATTCTATTTGCAACACCAACTCTCGCTGCAGGAGTAAATTTGCCTGCCAGACGAGTTGTAATCACCAGTATTTTTAGATACGATTATGAGTATGGCGGTAATGTTCCATTGAGTGTATTACAGTACAAACAATTATGCGGGCGTGCTGGAAGACCTGCCTATGATAAATATGGAGAAGCCATTATAATAGCAGATGCGAGAACCAATCCAGAAGATCTGTACAATCACTTTGTGCTAGGAGAGCCAGAACCAATCGTCTCTCAATTAATGAACGAAACTGCACTAAGAGTACATGTTCTGGGAGTGATAGCATCGAGACCTAAAATATTAAAGTCTGAATTACTTTACTTTTTTGAGGAAACATTCCTCTCAAAGAATCATAGAACTGAAAGTATCAGCTTTGAAATTGACACGCTGCTTCACTATCTACACGACGAGGGATTGATTATCATGAGAAATGATTTGCTTATGGCTACTAAATTTGGTAAACGGATTTCCTTGTTATATATCGATCCAAAAACCGGCATTCATTTCAAGAAAAATCTTGATTTCTATAATAGTAACAAACATGATGATGGAATAAATTTTTTACATTGGATTTGTAACTCTTATGATTTTTATCCAAAGTTAACATTGAGGCAAAATGAAGTAGAATACTTTGAAAGAATGTTTGAAAAACATGTACTGGGTTCTCATGGGCTCTCAAACTATGATTATTCGTTAAAAAATTTGATAATTCTGCTTGAATGGATGGATGAATCAAGTGAAGCAAATCTAAATGAAAAATTTGGGGTTGAACCGGGGGATTTGTATAGAATGGTTGAAACAACGTACTGGTTGTCATACTGTCTTTATGAAATTGCAAAATTAATAGGAAGAAAAGATCTTTTGCTAGAAATAGCAAAACTACGATTGAGAATTAAGCATGGCATAAAATCAGAATTGATACCTCTTATCCAACTTGAGGGAATTGGAAGAATCAGAGCAAGGGCTCTATATAAGGCAGGAATTACAAGTGTTACTGAAATTGACAAGATTTCTGAATCAAAACTAGGGTCAATACCAAAAATAGGCGTCAAACTTGCAAAAAAACTAAAGAATCAAATCAAGAATTAAAAATGAGTGCAAAAAGATATTTCATGTATAGTAACAACAGGTAATTGAAAGTTGGCCTATCTATCAGAATTTATCATAAATGCAGTCATTGTCTCTGCCCTCTCATTCCTGATTATTTTTTTTATCACCCCTCCTTTTATTAAGCACCTCAACAAGAAAGGGAAAACTGTAGTAGATTATCATAAACCTGGCAAACCAATGATTCCCAGGCCCGCAGGTCCTGTAATTTTAATAGGAATAGTAATAGCTGAAATAATATTATATTTGTTAATACTGGATGTAAAAATCATTTCTCTATTATTGACAACTATTATCGCATTTTTCATTGGATATATAGATGACTTGAAAACTATGCCAGGTTGGTTCAAACCTGTTGCCTTGATATTGGCAGCTATTCCTATAGTAATATTAGGAAGTCACGGAAATAATCTTGGATTAATATTTGATAGTGCATTCATACCACTGCTCTATATTCCACTTATTCTTTCTATAATACCTATAGTTGGTAATACTATTAACTCAATTGACGTATTCAATGGCGTAGCTAGCGGCTTTATCATTATAACAATGCTACCATTATTAGTAAGTGTCTTATTATTTGGTAACACTAATGTATTTTTAATGGGCCTGCCGTTGTTCTTTGGTAGTATTGCAATATATCATTATCATAAATTTCCAAGCAAAATATTTCTAGGTGATTCAGGCACACTGTTATTAGGATCGATGTATGCGGCCATATTAGTAGCAGGAAATTCAGAAATAATTGGTGTGATAGCGCTCTTACCAGCAGTAATGAATTCGTTCTTATTTCTCTCTAGTGTAAAGAAAATAGTGGAACACAGACAGGTTAAGACTAGGCCAGTAATATTAAGTGATGACTTTAAATTAATTGCATCCAAAGAAAGTCGCGCACCGGCAACATTAGTAAGACTCATCTTAGCTAGAGGCCCATTATCTGAAAAGGAAATAATAAATAGGATCCTGATACTAGGAACGTTCTCATCGGTACTGGCATTCATTTCAATTGTTATTCAATATTCAATCATGAAAGGAATAATATCATTATGAGATTGTTTGGACTATTCGCTCTGATTTTCATTATGTGGAGTATGATAATGATAGTTTCATACTTTCTAATATTCATAATTGGTCCACTACATGTAAATGTGTTCAATAATTCTACTGATGGACTAATCTCCTCAATAATCAAGGCATCGCTAGCTATTGGATTGGTAGTCGTGTTGATTTTGTTATTGGGTATCCTTAAAACAAAATATTTACGAAAAACATTACTAAAGAGTTAAACCTGAAATGTAAACGGTATTTTATTATTTTACAACTAAGAGATAATGGTTATAATGTTCTAATGCAATTAAAACTTTGATATGGTAATATTTTCTAATTAGTTAAGGATCTATATCCGTGAGACTCTTAACAAATCCCTTAGTTTTACTTCCATTCCATATCTATTTTCTTCATGTTTCATATGATTGTAAATCTTGAGAACTTCAACAGCATTTTTGAAAAGATTAAATTTTCCATTAATTTTCATCTGAATGAACTTGAAAACAAGTGCATAAATCTGAAACTTTTTCAAAACTTCTCTTCTATATGCATTGAAATCATTAATGTGTTTAATAAATAATTGTGCGCACCATGTTGATGGAATAATTCCTTCACCAAGCAAAGGATATACAGTTCCAATGGATTCACCGACCCCTACAGTTTTCCTACCATCAGTAAAAGGTTCGGAATTTTTTGGTGGACTTATTCTGACTGGACGACCGACCTTTTTTATTACTTCACACTTGTGTTTTTTCAAAAATTCATCAACAAATGCATTATTATTTTTTCGTTCATAGTCTCCGGCTCCGATATGAGCATAACCATTTTCTAATGGAAAGTACCAAAAGTAGCCCTTCATCGAGGGAAAAGCTTTCAGATAAAAATCATCAAAAGGAGTTTTATCCTGATATCTCACTTTATACTGAATACAGGGTATCCACATTTCGTTCTGCGGACGTGGTAAATAATTTCGGTGAAAGCCTGTAGCATCAATAATTAGATCATACTCTGATTCAAGATTCTCTTTTTTTGGAATAACACCAAATTGGATGTCAGTACCTCTTGTCATGTCCTTGATTAATTTTATTTTGTCATAAGTAACCATTCCTTTTAATCCCACATCAATACTACTATCCTCTTTACTGCTTTGGCTCATATCCACCTTCATGCTTTTTCCCTCATGTAAAATATAATCATCAAACCTTAGACCACATTGCTTGATCAAATCCTCCATTACATTTTCACAAGTTGCCCAGGCACAAACTGCATCATGTTCTTCAATAGGCATCCTTTCAAATCCCCTAACGTAATTGTCATGATCATTACTCAAGCCGTTCATAAGATAAGCGCCTGCGACTCCCATTCCAACGACTGCTATCTTCATTTGGTAACGACGATTAACATATTGGTAAATAAAAATGTGATGTTTTCACTAGTCTATTTTAGATATCTCTTATATGACAAGTTATATTAGTTATTAAAATTAGAATGCATGTAAGAATACAAGTTGACCAAAAATATTCCGAAATATGTTAGACTCGGGATGCTCTTGCTTGTTATGGGTGCCATAATTGTGGGAATTGGAACATATTTGAGCAGAGGTTCATTGTCATTTTATGGATTAATAATGGCCATATGCGGGTTTGTCATTTATTTCTCAGCTTCAATTGCATCAAGGAGAAAAAATAATATGAAGAAGTAAGCATCATGATATGCTCATCCATTCATCTCCTTTAGGTGCGACATTTTTAAAGATATAACAACTTTTGATTAAACTTATAAATTGTACCCAGTTATCGTATGCTGAAGATAATTGGAAGGTAGTACTATGGGGAAAGAAGACAATTTTGATGACCTAAACGAGGCTTTTTCTGAAAAACCTGATATTAAAACTGAAACTACCTCCGATACGAGTAATGTAGTGGAAGAAGACCATAATGAAACTGATGCTTCCAAACTAGAAAAAGTCAACGGTACATCATCTGACAGTATTGTTGAACCTGAAGGTTCTCAAGCAAAAACTGAAAGCCATGAATCAGATTCAAAATTTTTTGCGATTAGAACAACCGGTGGGCAGGAACATATTGTAGTGAACTTGGCACAAAATAGGATAAATTCAAAGAAGATTCCTGTGCGTTCTATATTATTACTGGATAGTTTTAAGGGATACATAATAATCGAGGCGCCTGATTCTAACATTGCTTATGATGCTCTAATTGGTGTCAGACATGTTAAGGGACAAATTCGTGGAGAATTACCTTATAAGGACATTGAAAGTTATTTGGTGAAAAGACCTGTAGTATCAGAGTTGAACATAGATGATACAGTCGAGGTTGTCGCTGGGCCATTCAAATCCATGAAAGCCAAGATAACAAGGGTTGATTATGAAAAGCAAGAGGCAACAGTGTTATTGCTAGATTCTCCTTATCAGATACCCGTTACAGTTGACGCAAATTATTTGAAAAAAAGCACATAGGTAGGCTACATAAACTATTAAATTAAAGAACATAATTCTAAGAATGGTCTGCTATGGAACAAAAAAAGTCTATTTCTGCTCTTGTAAGTGGCGGTGAAGCTAGTGCTGGGCCTCCACTTGGACCTGCATTAGGACCTATGGGAATAAACGTATTGCAGGTAGTCAATACAATTAATGAGAAAACCAAAGAATTTCAAGGGATGAAAGTTCCTGTAAAAGTAGAGATCGACCCAGATACAAAAAAATTTAATGTTGAAGTTGGCGTGCCTCCGACTACTGCTTTAATAGCAAAGGAAGCAAATGTATCAAAAGGTTCTGGTACGGCAGGAAAAGACTATGTTGGGAATATTTCAATGGAAGGAATAGTAAAAATAGCTAAAATGAAAATTGATGTTTCATACGCAACTAGCATAAAATCAAGTGTGAAGGAAATTATAGGCTCTTGTGTAAGCAGCGGCATTAAAGTAGAAAACAAACCAGCAAAAGAGATTTACGCCGATTTGATGGCAGGAAAATTTGACAATATATTAGTCTAAATTTCAATATTATTTCTATTTGTCGCAAATTTAAAATATGCCAAAAATGAATTTTACATTAATTTTAGGAGATATGATATAATACATGTCAGTTCAACAAGGGTCAGCAGGCGGTATGCCTGTTTTGATATTGAAAGAAGGGGCAACCCAAACAAAAGGACGTGATGCGCAAAAAAATAATATTGCTGCTGCAAAATTAATTGCTGAAGTAGTAAAGAGCTCTTTAGGTCCACGAGGTATGGACAAAATGTTGGTAGATGGTCTTGGAGATGTAACAATAACTAATGATGGTGCCA
>DATFEX010000033.1:0-18564 GCA_035250685.1 Nitrososphaeraceae archaeon
CTGAAATAAAACGGTCTATCATGGAAAATGCAAGGTAAGGACATTTCCATACCCATCCACTCCATAAACTCTGGAAATCAGAATTATGACTGTTCCTTGCCCACCTAATTCGTTGTCTTATAAACTGGTCAAACCCTGGAGAAGCAGATGAATATATTACTGCAGAACTCTGGTAATACGTCTTCCACCCTTCTTGTTGAACAAGTCTTGTAAAGCATTTATCTTCGCCGGACTCTTTTTTTCTACCAAGTATATACTCATTTAGAAAGAGATTCATCTTGGGTAATAGAATTTCCCTTCGATATAATGCAGTTTTTCCGCTCAAACAGGAAAGAGCTTTTCCTCCTGCTGTCTGTGCTGGCATATCAAGATAGTTTCGCATATCCCAAAAGATATCAGTCATCTTTTGCCAGATTGTTCTCGTTTCAATGGGGTGATATCTAGGAGTAACACCTCCAATTTTTGGATCAACTTGAAAAGGTCGCAGGGCGTTTTCCAAAAAATTTGAATCCCACATTGTATCGCTATCGGTTAGTGCAAGAATCCTACCTTTTGACTCTGATATTCCATCGGCCAAGGCTGCCCTCTTTCCAGGTTTTGACGTGACTATCAACTTTAGGTTGCTCTTGCCTTGTTGAAATTCCTTAAATTCAGCTATACATTCTGGATCGGATTTGTCAATAATTGCAATTATTTCTGCAGGCTTATTTTTCCACCATGATTCTAAAGATCTCTTGAAAATTTTCTTGTCTTCTTTGTACACTGGTATGATTACTGAGACACTAAGCTGAGCTGTGGCTACAGGAGCATCTTTAGGTGAACCTGGCGTTATTGGAGAATAAAGGGTTGCGACTATTTTCTTGATTAACCATATTGTCCATCTCCAAGTTCCAATTATACCCAGAGGAATAATTAGCCAGTAATTGTAGAATGAACTTGGAATGAAATTTCTAAAAATGTAATCTTTCAGCCCATTGAACTGATAAATGATATCGTTAATGTCAAACCAAATTGGCGAAACAACCAGTGATATGGCAAAAGCAACAAGTAACAGGTCAAAGACTATATTGCCAAAAATTCCGCCATGCTTTTGAAGCGTCTGGCGACTGTAAGTATTCACTAATTAATCTTCATTTCCAGATTATTTATTAGTAACCTTTCCTGCGAAATAGAAGTTAAAGACGTAACATGGCTAGTGTTGATTCTTACTATATTTCTTACTCGAAAATGAAAAGGAATTATATAAATATGATTAATTATAACCCCCCTATAATAAAGAGGGATTTTGCACGAGTAAGATAAGCATTATTGGTTCTGGTGTGGTAGGAAGTGCAACGGGTCAGGGATTTCATAAGCTAGGTCATGATGTAATTTTTTATGACATTTCAAAGGAAAGGCTTAGAACTCTAAAGAATAATGGATACAAGGTTGCAGAGAGTCTGAGCGACGCAATGGAACAAACAGATGTTTCATTTGTATGTGTTAATACTCCAACTCATAATTCCCAGCAAGACCTTTCACAAATACTTTCTGCGTTATATCAATTAACAAACTATCTGAATTCAAGTAATAAACGTCACATGTTGGTATTCAGGAGCACAATGTTGCCTGGTACTATGCGCAGTGTGGTGTTAAACTATCTCGAGAAGAATTGTATCAAGAAGAGAGGAGTTGACTATGAAGTTGCCTACAATCCAGAGTTTCTGAGACAGATTTCTGCGTTGGAAGATTTCTTCAAGCCAGACCGAGCAATAATTGGAGACGAGGGCAGTAGCGAATTGTCAAATATGCTAGTCGATATATACAAGCCTTTGACAAAAAATATTATCACCACCTCATTTGAAGCAGCAGAGCTAATCAAGTATGCATCAAACTGCTTTTTGTCATTAAAGATTTCATTCTTTAATGAAATAGGATTGATTTGCAAACATCTGGGAATAGACGATAAGGTTGTGAGTTTGGGCGTTTCTTTGGATAAAAGAATTGGCAAATATGGAACTGAATTTGGAAGACCATTTGATGGAATGTGTCTGCCAAAAGACACTCAAGCGTTGGCTTCATTCATAAAGCAAAACAGAATTGAACCTGATTTACTAGAAATAGTTCTCAACATCAACAAGAAAATTGAAGACCTTACTACAACAAAACAACTTGTACCCGGTGCAAGAGAATCTCATTCTTAAAATCTAAAATCTTCCATAATTTTATATTGGGAGATAAATTTTTATTTACGTAATGAATTTGCCTGTTTTTGGAATTATATTTGCTTTCTTATTAGTTCTAAATATTTCACTGATACCTAATCTATATGCTCAAGAAGCAAAATCCCAGCTTATCGGGGTAAACATGTTAGGTTACTATACCACCTTACCTCAAGCTCGAGAGTTCAAAAATCCATTTCCTGATAACTACTATGATGAGAGTTTTAAGATAATAAAAGATGGAGGAATGAATCACGTGCGATATGTATACTATTGGGAATCTTATGTGAAAAATCCAGTAGCATTCATAAATGAATTAAAGTTTGCTGCAACTCTTGCAGACAAATATGGTATAAAAATAATCTACGATAATCATCAATTTCATACATCATCATGGCTTAATCCTCAAAGAGGAACAGGATTTCCTAACTTCCTATTCCAAAATAATTCAGAATACGCCTACGGTAGTGGAGGAAGTCCTTTGTATCCATCAGCAGCCGCATGGTGGACTCAATGGTGGAACAGGGAGGTCACAGATGTAAATGGTACTGATGGATGGACTTTACAATCTGAATTCTTAAAAAAAGTAGTCAGCACGGTTGACAGTCACGCAAGTACTGCTGGATATGAAATATTGAGCGAACCCCAAGTTCACAATGCGGATCAGTGGGATAAGATTGGAAAATTCAATACCTTCATGACAGATGAATTGAGAAATGTAACAAAAAAGGACATTGTGTATAGCATGAGCATTCCCGTTGATCTTGATAGTAACATTGGAGTCAACGCAACAAATCTAGCAAAGATGACACCGGCAAATAAGACAGATACGGTATTCAAGTTTAGTATATACGGATTGCCATCTCCTGGCAGCTACCAAGAGGAAAGACTGAACATGTTTTTGGCAACTGGCAATTTATCAGGAGTTCCTATGTATATTGGAGAATGGAATAACGTAGCCAGGGACAAAGTAATAAACGAAGAAGGAGACTTTGTCTATGAAATAGACCCAGAGGCAAGTGATATAACTCCGGAAGATACGAATGCTATTTTAAAGAAATTTAATGAAATAGATCCTTATGGCTGGGCATTTTGGTACTGGAATTTTAGACCACATAGAGTGGAGAATTTTAATCTAGTGACAAGTGATGCAACCGGTAATCTTATTCCCACAAAGTACTTTGATATCCTCAAAAATGCAGTTCAATCAGTAAAGTGAGCAAGAAGCAATGAAGGCTCCTTAATGGGATGAATGTTTCAGGATAAACTCTTCTGCATGGTAACGTGACTCTTTATTTCACAAAATATGACATAGTTAGCGACTCCACAAGGTTTAATTCATGTATAAATGTCATAGTTAATGGATAAAGAAGCTAATTGAATCTCCGACTACAGTTGAAAGACGGAACCAGGCGGCGATCCTTAGTACTTATTCTTATTCCACTTGTCCTTTCTGCTTATACTCACCTGTGGAATCCAACGGGCTTTCCATCGATTCATACGGATGAGGGACATTACTTGAGAAAGGCAATTTCCACAGAAATCGGTCAGGGACTTCAACCACAGGATAGATATCGGGCTCCTTATTTTGGCCAAATTTTCCTGGCTGGCATCTTTAGCATAATTGGTTATCCTAATGTCGACACCCTTGGCGAGAAGAATCCCGTGGAGCAATTGTATTTGGTACCCCGTGTGATTATGGGAATCCTGGCTGTGTTTGATACTTTTCTAATATATAGGATCACAGAATACAGGTACGGCAGAAATGTTGCAATAATTGCCTCAATATTATTTGCAGTCATGCCATTTACCTGGATGATTAGGAGAATATTCCTAGAAACAATACAGCTACCTTTCATCCTGACATCAATACTCCTCATTCTAAATTTAACCAAGGATCGCCAGCTCCAATCACCCTTACTCTCACAGTCAAAGCCAAAACCACAGCAAAAAGACATGGAACAACAACCAGGTCAATTACAAAAACAAGAGCAAGAGCAAGAGAAGCAACTTAAACAACAATCACACCAGCAAAATGCATTTCACAGTGAATATGTAAAGCTGACTTTGATAATTTCTGGTATTTTCCTAGGACTTGCGATATTTACCAAGATACCTGCATTTACAATAATTCCTTTAGGTATTATTATGGTATACATGGTTACCAGAAAAAAGAAATATGTAGTAGTCTGGTTAATTCCTGTTCTTTTGGTCCCAATGTTGTGGCCCATCCATGCGATATTGAGTGGGGATATGAATGATTGGATAGATGGTGTGCGTTACCAGGTTAGCAGAGATAGACCTTTGATTAATACAATAAACACGTTCTTCCAGATAGACCCAGTATTGTTTATTCTTGGAATGGGTGGCCTTATTTATGCAGCGCTAAAGAAAGACTATTTCCTTTTACTGTGGACAATCCCCATTTTCGTCTTCCTGCAAGCAATTGGGTATGTATCTTCATTCCATCTCATACTATTGCTGCCTCCGTTTTGCATAGCCGGCGCTACAATGATTGAAAAGATAGGAAACAACATTGCCAATGTCAGGATGAGAAATATGCTTCCCTACATCAGGATTGCAGTTATTGGAGTATTTGGCATTGCCAGCATTACCATGCTAATTACCTTGAACATGAATTCAACATATTATCAAGCGCTTGCTTTCGTACTTGCCAATTTGCCGGATAATAACTCAAATGCGACAAGTGTCAATCCTGCCGACAAGGTAACTTTAATTGGAAATCCTCAATACTTTTGGATTCCAGAATTTGTTTTTAACAAGACATTTGATGCAAAGAACTTTTACAGCAAGACTCCGTTTAAGACAGACAAATACATGATGATTATAGATAGTGGATTTGTTAGAATTCTAAATGGAGATAATTCGTCCAGACTGAATCTGGCATATAATGCAACGCATAACTTGGCCAGGTTTGAGCAGAATATTACTGGCGGGACAGATATTAACAAGTATCCGTTTACAAACCTGAGACTGAGCCCTGAAACCCGGTTTATTGAACTCAGATCCAATTATTAGTTGCAGAATTGAGAATTATATCCAAAAATATCCAAAATCCAAAACCATTTAATTTGACCTTCTAGGTTTAGTTCTCGTCATTAAATGCGCATTCTTTTGCTACATGCAGATTTTATTGAATACCAACCTATTTCCAAAGAAATACAGACTGCAGAGAACATTTCATCCACATCAAGTAAGAAAATAGATGAAGTTATTGTAGCACTTGTCGCCGTAGAAAAAGACGATGATGAGTCCCTAATCGATGAAGTTGGAACTGAATTAAAAAATTACGCTCAGATGATAAGATGTGATAACCTGTTAATCTATCCGTATGCCCATCTAAGCTCGGACCTGGCTAGCCCCAGCACCGCACAATCCTTACTAAATTCAGTTGAAGAAAAGTCAAAAAATCTGTTCAAAATTGTAAATAGAGCCCCGTTTGGTTGGACAAAATCTTTTAACATAAAAATAAAAGGCCATCCATTAGCAGAGCAGGCCAAAACCATACAGAAAAAGTCAGAAAAGGCTAGCAAATCAAAGTCAGAATCGAGTGGGGAATCAACAGCATTAAAATCAGAAGAAGTGTTAAAATCCACTTGGTATGTTCAGACAGTAGAAGGAGAAAGTCTTGTCCCGATAGACAAATATGGTTTTGAAAAAAACAGTTCATTTAAAAAGTTAGCTGATTATGAATTATCAAAAAAGAGAACAGTAGTTGAAGTACCTCCGCATGTGAAATTAATGAAGAAACTAGCAATTGCTGATTATGAGCCTTCATCTGACGGCGGTAACATGAGATACTATCCAAAGGGACGTTTAATGAAATCACTAATCGAAACCTATGTTACAAAAATGATACATGAATATGGTGGAATTGAAGTTGAAACACCGGTAATGTATGATTCCAACCATCCTTCAATTCATAGTTATTTTAACAGATTTCCAGCAAGGCAGTACAGTATTCAATCAGATAACAAACAACTTTTCTTGAGGTTTGCCGCCTGTTTTGGTCAGTTTCTGATGGCCAAAGATTTTCAAATTTCGTACAAGCATTTGCCATTGAAACTTTATGAATTGACAAGGTATTCTTTTAGAAGAGAAAAGAGCGGAGAATTAGTTGGCCTTAGAAGATTAAGAGCCTTCAGTATGCCTGACTGCCATGCTTTCTGTAAAGATATAGAACAGGCAAAAGAAGAATTTGTCAAGCGATTTGAGTTATCATTAAGGGTAATAGATGGTCTTGGTCTGTCGTCAAATGATGATGTGGATATGGTTATTCGATTTACATCAGACTTTTATGAACAAAATAAAGAATTTATCAAGACTTTTGCAGCCAAATTAAAGAAACCAATACTCGTAGAAATGTGGAATGAGAGGTTTTTCTATTTCATCGTAAAATGGGAATTTAATTTCGTTGACAGTTTGGGAAAAGCTGCAGCGCTATCAACTGACCAGATAGATGTTGAAAATGGCGAGAGATACAATATTGAATTTGTTGATACTGATGGTGAGAAAAAGTATCCAATTATTTTGCATAACTCTCCTAGTGGGGCAGTAGAGCGAGTTATATTTGCCCTGCTAGAAAAAGCTGATAAAAATGGTAGTATTGGAAAGACTCCAACATTACCATTATGGCTATCACATACCCAAGTAAGGATAATTCCCGTAGCCTCAAAACATACAGAATTCAGCGAGAAAATTTTAGAACAACTAAACAAGAATAATATCAGGGCCGACATTGATGACAGAGAACTCTCCGTTGCAAAAAAGATCAGAGAAGCAGAATCTGAATGGATTCATTTCATTCTGGTGATTGGTGACAAGGAAGTTGACGGAAATGAACTGGTAGTCAGAGAAAGGTCAACTAAATTACAATATGGAATAGCGCTGGATAATCTGATAAAAAATATAAGACAAGAAATATCTGACAAGCCGTACTTGCCACTGAATCTGCCAGTCTATCTGTCAAAACGACCGATAATAATGGCATAACTAAGAAAATACAGTATTGCAAATTTTGGGACGAATTTCCATTCTTTAATGTTTTTATATTTCGTAACTTAGATCCCATTCAAATGGGTAGAGTTGAGAAGGGAGAAAGCTGCGGTGTAAGTGGATGTCCAGAACCTGCGCAAAGATCCATTAGTGGAAGTAAGGCCAGCATGGCTTCAGGTTTAGAAGTGAATACTTCAAACAAGAGAGTATATCTCTGCAGACAGCATTATAAAGAATGGAAAAAAGCAACCAAGGAAGATAGAGAAAACGAAAGAGCAAGATGGGGCTAACCGCGCATTAAAAAATTGCACAAGTTGTAATAGTTAAAAAGTGAAATCATAAATCTAGCTAGACGTACTTTCTTGGAATTATTCTTAGAAGAGTTTGTGTTGCAAGTGCACCTTCCCTGTAGTCATCATTTTTGAGGGATACCTCTACTAGGTCCATTCCTACCAGATTTGCAGAATCGTTAATACTTTTTATTATTTTCAATATTTCAAATGGATCCAGTCCAAATGGCTCTGGTGTTCCCGTACAAGGAACATAAGGCAAGTCATAAACATCAATGTCAAATGAAATGTAAATATTTCTATTGTTAGTAACTTTATGTAAATATTCTGTTATATTTTCTATATTATTTTTTATTTCCCAGGGATCAAATGTTACTATACCGTTCCTTTCGGCAAAACGGTTTTCCTCCTTATCTGCCTGTCTGATACCTATCTGTATCATATCTTTACCCTGTATGTAGACTTCATCTATCAATCTATAGAATGGAGTAGTATGACATAGCTTCAATCCTTCATATTCAGGTTTTAGATCTCGATGCGCATCAAAATGAATCAGCAGAGGCCGAGTTTTCGAGAATCCCTTGAAACAAAAGTATGAGATGGTGTGCTCTCCGCCAATAATAAATGGTTTCTTTTTTGTTCTGGAAAGTTCCTCTATTAGGGGAGGAACATTTTCATCCAAATAAGAAAAGATAGGTTCTACTTTCTTGCCATCATTATTATCGGGCAATTTAATATCACCCAGGTCAAAAATTTTTGCAACCTCCTTGATGTCTATTTTTTCATCATAAATATAAGTCTCTATTTGACGTCCAGAAGCACTTCTAATTGCTTCAGGGCCCCTACTTGTTCCTTTTCCAAATGATGTTGTCAGTTCCAATGGAATACCAAAAAACACAATGTCAGCTTCGTTAAATGAAATCTGCATGTCAATGTCACCAAAAGAACAACCAGCTTTGGTTCTTTCTGGGGTAATGAAAATAGAATCTAAAAGATCTAAAATCTTTGTCAATCCTCAGCTATACCCTCTTTATGGTTATCACTAAATTAGACGAGCTTATTAATTTGACCAAAATAATTCATCCAGGTTGCTCTGTCTTGGCTTGCCAATTATGGATTTGAAATTAACATCCAGTGCTGTTAGCATTTGATCAAAAGTAGATTCCATCGCCTCTAGGTATTTCTCGGTATCTATGTCTTTGTGATTTGCCAATTCGACTGGTTTGACTCCCTCTGCTGTCTTTGTCTTTACATATGAGATTATATCTCCAGCCTTAATCTGCTTTCCATTATCTGAGAACTGCATTGCGGCCTTTATATGCTGAGGAATGCCCTTCATAGTACTAGTTGTAGAACTATGTCCATCAATAGATGAGATTTTCAAGTTTTCAGACGTCCTCTTGCCATATTTTTCTGGAGATTTGTTTATCATGACGTTAAAGGAAAGGTCCTCCAGAGGGTATTTATCTGACTCTAATTTTTTGGCACTATCCTTAATAAGTTCTTTAATTTTCTCTCTAGCAGTATCAAAATCATTTTCAGTATTAACTTTACCAAGTATATCTAACATGCTGTAGAACGTTTTTCTAATGAATGGGGGAGTGTGAGATTTTTTACCTGTCAGGCCCTTTACATCAACAGTGCCATCTTTGAGAACTCCGAGATAGTTTTTCTTGAGATTATTAAAAACAACATAGCGATATTCTTTGTCCAGTTCCAAATCTACTCCCTGAGTGGTCTTTGCCCATTTTGAAATTTCATCTACATTACCCTCTGAAGGATTTCGTAGAAATAATGAATCTGTATCACCGTAGACAACAGCTATACCTGACTCTTTGCATTTGTCTATTGTTTTTGTAATGATATTTCTTCCAATAGCTGCAGTAGCATCTGCAACTGGAAGACAATAGAGTGGAAATATTTCAGCTCCCATTACTCCATAGCTTGCATTAAGAATTACTTTAATTGCTTGACTTACTACAGTATAGAGTTGCCGTTCTTCAGGAGAGATTGTTTTGTCTTTTGATAAATGTTTGTAGTAGTTTACTCTGAGATCCCGCAGTGATCCTATCAATAATGAAGTTATTCCTTTTTTCTCCTTGCAAGTCCAGTATGTTGTATCTACAATTTTTTGATCTGGGTCCTGACGGCATGAATCATGCGGACAGTTTACTGTTTCATATGATAGATTATGAACCTTGATGATACTTGGATACAGACTGGCAAAGTCAACTACTGAGACATTGAAGTGGATTCCAGGAGTTGGTTCTACAACAAGACCTCCTCTATACTTTTTTTCTTTTATTATTGCCTCAGTTGATGCCTGACCCTTAAATCGAAGATCTTCGCTATGAGGAATGAGTGCATTAATTTTTCTGTGTTCAAAAAATAGCATTCCCCTTATCCACTGGTTGACCCCAACTCTAGAAAGGTCTTCGATAGAAAGTCTGGAAATCCTGGCAATGACGAACAATAATTTCAGCAAAAGATTATCGTTAAAGCTCGTAAGCCTAAAGGTCAATTCAGTATCCTTTAGACAATATTGAGCCAGCTTTTGAATTGGTAGGTCGCTGATGTTCCCATCAAATTCAATTTTGCTATCGTTGAGTAGTGCTTCAGCAATTGCATTTAGTCTGAATTCAGAATATTTGTGACTAAATGCATAGATTTGAATAGATCTATTTTGAAATGTTCTGAATAGATCAATATGTACACCGTGTTTTAGTTGAACTGGTTCGGCCTGGATACCTTTCTTGATAAATGTATCTCGTTTTACTAGCATGGGGATTTCCTCTTTTGGTATTATGGTATGATTTATAGGATCAATTGCTGGATCCTGGGATCTTTCATAAAGATATGGTAGATCAAAATCATCACCGTTGAAGGTAACTAGTACGCTATATGACCAAATTATTTCAAAAGTTTTTTCCAAGAGTTCCTTTTCTGTTTTGCACATATCTACTTCTGGAATTAACGGCGTACCATCGTTAGGATTTTTATCCTGTTCAAGAAGTAATAC
This sequence comes from Nitrososphaeraceae archaeon, assembly GCA_035250685.1. Lineage (GTDB taxonomy): Archaea > Thermoproteota > Nitrososphaeria > Nitrososphaerales > Nitrososphaeraceae > TA-21. The sequence goes on from DATFEX010000033.1 coordinate 10,527, forward strand.
CTTCCTCATTCCGTCATTTGATACAATACCAATCGCAGTAATCTTTCTATCATGTTCTCTAGGAACTGGCATTCTTCCTTCTTCTGAATCAACTTCAATATCAAGTGCGATTCTTTTCATTTCAGGAATGGGTTGATTAAGTAAGTCTGCCCACTCTCTCACATATTCTCTATACTTGTCATTTCTTGCCTCCTTGCTTTCTAGAATTTTATCCCACAGAAAATTTTTTAATGCATTGTGAACTATTTCAGACATTGAGTAAGGATCTGAAATTATTTCATCACCTTCTCTCTTGTAGTATGAACCTGGAATCAGTCTGGTATCGTAAAGATAGTTTTCATGATATTTGATGTTGGCCTCCCATACATTGAGTTTTTCTCTAATCCCGCCTTTTCCACCAATCGACAGAGGATCTGGAGCAATTATTTTTATTGCCTGAATTTCCTTGTCTGTCATTAGATCCATCTTTGGAATGGTCTTTAGCTCAAATTTTTTTTCGATTGCTGCAATTTCTTCAGCTCTTTCTTGGTATTCTAACTTGGTATAACAATATGGTTTGTGATTTGTTTTGTCTTGCCAAAAATATATCACGTGTAAATTAGGATCATAGAATTTCAATTGGACTTTTTGGTTTTCACCCGAATAAATTGCCGATATTAGCATGACTCGAGTATTTTCAGGTAATTCCTTCCAGTAACTCAAATGTTGTTTTTCTTTATCATTTTGAAGAAGTGATGACGATGATTGGTCCAAATTACTCACTGAGTAGTTCCAAATATGAAAAATGGATAATTATCTTTTGCTACTATTCTCAATTGCACTGGATTGCCTAATCAATTAATTTTCATCGCTAAACCGTAATTACCTTATCTTCCCTTCGTCTAATAGCTATAATGCCAAGAGCATATAAGCCAACCATCGGCAATGCAATGAACCACATTGTCACGCCACTACCATCTGGTGTTATAATTGCACCAAATACTGTAATGATTATTATTGCGTATCTAAAGTTTCTCTGCCAGAATTTTGAATCAGTCATGCCACTAAGCGATAACACATACATTATGACTGGAAGCTGAAAAGCAATGCCAAACCCCAATATGAATTGCAATACAAATGTAATAAAATCGCTGACTGTTAGAAACGTTTCAGCACCAATTGATTCACCATACTTGTACAGAAAGTTAAGAGTAAATGGAATTACAAGGACGTAGGAAAATACTACGCCAAGTATGAATAGCAGAAATATTGGCGATATTATTTTGAATAGTTTGAATCTTGAAAATGATTTTCCCTTTTTATCATCTGTTCTCTGCAGTTTACTTTTACTAATGTCATCGTTATTTTCTTCTCCTGTCTCAGAATCCTCCCTATTTTTTGATGGATCAAAGGCTGGGGAAATAAAGCCAAATATTTCTTTGATTATAATTGGCAGTGAGCATATCAACCCGATTAACAGTGAGATATGAACTTGGGCAAAGAACACTTGGCCGGGAGCAATTTGAATAAGCTTTACCCCTGTGGGAAGAAGTGTATCTTTCATGAAACTTGTCAGCTGTAGTGCGACATTATTTAGCGGGTCTGGAAACGGATAGTATAGTTTGACATTCTCTTGCGAAATATCATTCTGGGAAGGAAATGAGAAGGGTAAAATTGTAGACTTTATGCTAAAACTCATTGAAAAAATAGTTATTATTGCAATGCATATTACGATATGAATTAGCCGTATTCTAAGTTCATTAAAATGCTCAGCTATTGACATCCCAGACGAAGACATTACAATGTTCGAAAATAGGCAATCTGGATATAATAATTATTATATTGATAGGTAGGTCACACCGGCCTCAACCTGCGCATAATATTCTTCAAAATATCACAATTTGCAAGTAAATTGAACTGAACTAAATCCCACCTAAAGAAGAAAATGATGACTTTGCAGATTGATTCTTTGTAGGTAAATGCTTTTAGAAGGTAAAAAATGATATGTACTCGTGCAATATCACAAGGCTTCTTTCATTGGCCATGAAAGATCCAAAAAGGCTCAACTCAAACTGTTTGACTATACTGGCTTTGCCATGGTGACGTACACTGTGAAACAGGATGGCAAAGGATTTGCTCCGGTTGGTGAAGAAATGCTTGTCGGTAAAATGGAAAGAGAATCAGAGGCAATGTTATTTTTATGTGATAATGAGGGTTACGCAAAGGCCCAATCAAAACCGTTACCTAAGGAAAAGGCCATTGAAGCATACAAGAAAATGCTGAATGACGGTATTGAAGAATTTAAGGGCGAGATTAAAACCGTCACATAAGTATGCATTTTGTGAATCATATAATATCAGAATATTAATTCGATTCCAAAATTAGTACCGTCTTAGTAATAATAAAAATAACAGAGCAGAGTAGTCATCTAACTCAAATAGAAATCTTTGTCCCAGTCTTACTGTTTTTCAAGATGAGACTCCGAATAGTTTTGGGGTCTGATTTTATTACCCAAGTAGGAATCTTTGATCTTTCAATTACCTTCAATGCAACAATGTCCATAAGATCATAATTACCTGCCTGAGTACTCTCCGTATTCAGCAGCTCTAAGCATTTTTTGACGGTTATCTCTTTGAACATTTTTGCCCGCGGATTTTTGTTTGGATCTGAATCATAAATTCCATCAACATCTGTTGCATTCAAAAATCTATCGGCCTTTATTTTCTCGCAAATAAGCGCTGCTGTAGCATTGGTACTCTGACCTGGATGAAGGCCGCCACTTACTACTATCTTGCCTGATTGACAAGCAATACTAATTTCCTCAAGATTCGATGGTATTACAGGATATACAGAATCGCCAAGAGCCGCGGAAAGCAATTTTGCATTGAGCCGAGATATTTCTATTCCCATTTCATCAAGACTGCTCTCATCAGCTCCTAAAGATCTTGCCAAATTAACGTAATGTCTTGCAATAACTCCACCACCAGATACAATAACTGGTTGCACCTTGGCTTGGATATCTAACAAGACCTGAGCATATTGTTTTAGAGATTTTGAGGTAGTCTTGAAATTAAAAACGCTACCGCTCAATTTCATGACAATTATTTTTTTCTGTTTTTGTTTTGAACCTTTGGAAATGCTCATTGTTTTTCTGGCAGCTCCTTATCTAGTACATCTTTTGATATATTTGTAATGTTTTTTCGATCCTTATGGGTAGTATATACGCGTATCATGTCAAGATAACCTGTAATTGAATTTACCAGCGGCAGATTAGAAACTGGTTGTTTAAAGAATTCGTCCTCACTGACAAGAAGTATTGATTTCATTTCTTTCTTGTTTGGAGCAAGGGGAACAAGTGAGATGCCATACGTATCGAGAAAAATTTTCCTTTCATCGATATTTGCTAGTCTTGCTATTTTCAATCTCAATTCTTCAATTTTATCTCTATTTAGTTTTGTATAATTGTCCCTTTTACGAATAAATCTCTCATATACGCATTTTAGTAGTTTTCTTTCCAAATAGTTTGAAATCATTTCCTTTGCAACTTTGTTATTTTGCGATGATGACATCTTGAACAGTATGCTATCATCTGTTAATTTGAGATAATCTTCTAGCGATAAATTATCCAAGTTCAATTCTTTACTTGAAAGCAAAATTGAGTGGAGCAACATAACTTCGGCTGAGCGTACTGTCTTGTGAAAATAAACAGCACGGAACATTTCGAATCTTGAAATTATCATAGATTCAAAAGAGTAAAAGGACGAAATATCCAGTGCCAGACTTTGGCTGTCTGTTACCCTGAATGAATTTATTATCCTGTTGTAATCTACTTTTCCATATTCTACTCCAGTAAAGAACCCATCTCGTGGGAGATAATCCATGAGATCGGCTGAAAGGCTTCCTGAAATTATTTCATTTTTGAATTTTACTTTGGAATTGCCAAAAGAAATCTCACTTATTGTCTTGCCAGAATATCCAAAGCCTGAAAGAATGTCATTTAATTCAGTCTTGCAAATAATCTCTTCACCTATGGTTTCATGATTCTTGTTTCCCGTAACCTTTAGTGCTTCTTCAAACAGATGAGAAAACGGCCCATGTCCAATATCATGCAAAAGAGATGCTACACGTAGCTCCTGAATTGATTCCTTATCTATGACGCCTAATGAAAATAGATGTTCTCCTGCCAGGCCTGCGACATGCATTGTTCCCAGCGAATGCTCAAACCTTGAATGCTGAGCAGCAGGATAAACTAGATGAGCGCCTGCTAATTGTTTAATTCTTCTTAATCGTTGAAAAACACTTGAATCGATTATCTTTTTTTCTAGATCTGTAAATCGGATAAATTTGTGAATCGGATCAGCAATTTCCCCAACGAATTTCATGTGCGCTAAGGTAGAGTTAACATCACAATGAATTAAATTTTCAGAATTTTTGTTATGATTTTTAATATTTGCTTGTGGACTTCGTCTACAGATTTTTCTCCCTCAACTATGCGCCAATTGAATTTGTTTGCAAGTATTCTGTAATTCTTCTTTACTCGCCTTATCAGCTCTAGGTCTTTTTCAAAGGTATCAACTACATTTTTGGATCTGCTAACCAAGGTCTTGGGTTTGATATCTATCACCATTACAAGATCTGCTTTGGGCATCCTTTTGTCCAGTGAAAGCAGCCAATCTAGTTTCAATCCCTTTGAAACTCCATAGACTAGATTGGATTGATAATACCTGTTCATGATTACTGTGGTTCCCTTGTCAACTATCTTCTCTATTTCGTCCTTCCTCTCCCACCTATTTGCAGATAGGAGCATCATTTTTACCTCATCAGGATAATCTCTTTTCCCATTAAGGAACTGCTTTATTTCTTTACCAACAGGAGTAGAATAATCTGGAAAATCAATCCTGACACATTTTCTTCCCAATTTCTTTTCCAGCAATTTTGCCTGTGTTGTTTTTCCAGCCTTATCAATTCCCTCAAAGACGATAATTTTACCTTTAGGCAAATACATTCTTTGAAAAAAATCTCATAAATAAAAAGTATCTCAATACCTTTTTCAGCTGACTTGTAGTCGTTCTAGTCGTTTAAAAATAAGAGGTGAATGGACCGGCTGCCGGGCTTAGCCGCAGTCAATGTTTCCTTCGAAAGTTCCTTTCCAGCCAGAATCTGATCTAACCTGGATTTTTCCATTCTTACCGCAATCTCCGTTAATTGAGATATTTCCTTTCTTATCCAAATCGCAAATATTACTTGTTGTCTCTTTACCTTCCAAGTCATAATTTTTCTTGTCAATCTTGCCTGAATCAAGAAAACCACCATTCGTGGGCTTGTCATCAGAAGAGCCATCTATAACGACCTCCCAACTTCCATAGATAGGCGAATCGTTCATGAATGCAGTAAATGACAATTCACCCTTTTCTGATCTTCCATCAGGACAGTTAATCGAGCCTGATGCATTTCCTGATGTTTCTGTTCCATGAGCTACAGTAGCTGCAGAAAACATGGTAATCATGAAAAGTAATAATATTTTCACTTTAGATTTACTATCCAAATTCATGACTGTGTCTTCTAGGAAAAATAATTTATATATTATGTAGAGCGGATCCAGATCATAATTAGGAAAAAATGAGACGGATTTTATCATATCTGCCTACTGTGTTAATAAAGATTATCATTAATGATTATCAATAGAGATTATCTTTAATATGGTCTATTTTGCTTATCTTTTCGTGGAACATAAGATAATTATCACTAAAATATTACCATAGCTTTACAGATTTTATATTTTAAATTGTAATTTCTATATCCTCAAGTTATTATAAAAGATCGAAGAAGTATCGATGACTAAAAATGGCACAAATGCCGGCTCTAATTCCAAAAGAAGTAGAAATCCAAAGACTAAAGAAAATCTACATAATGGTTATCATGCTGGGTTCAATCGCAGCATCCGTTGAAGTAGACAACTTTGTTGATGGATCTCTTCATCAAACCGCGATTAGAGACAGCGCGTTTACACCAGCTCATTGGTGGTTATACAGTCACTTTGTAGCCCTACCATTAGGATGGGGATTTGTGGCAATGTATGACAGAAGGGTACCTGTACTTAGAGGACCTGGAAACTCCATGAACACTGGTCTCAAGATTACCATCATAGGCTATCTTGCAACCATGTTTACAATTGGTGTAAATGAAATGTGGCACTTTTGGTTTGTGGAAGAAATTTTCGCAGTCCCGAACCACTGGATGTTTAACATGGGAGTAGTAGTAGCTTTCATGGGTGCTCTTGCATACGTCGTAAGAGTATATGCTCGTCTAGTAGAATTAGGTGCTGAAACTCCTGGAAAGAACCCATACGTGGCTGAGATGTACAAGCTTGCACTTGAAGGAAAGCTGTACAGCAGATCAATTCCATAAGCTAATTTGTCAAGCTGTCAACAAAAGCAGTAAACTACGACCTTTTTTTCTTTTTTCTTGATAATCAAACCATAGTTTAGGTTATAGTATAGATACTAACATCTTGACGGCAAAATAGAAAATATTTCGAGTTGAAGAAAAAAAGGTGCTCTAAGAATTAACCGAAGATGTGGTTAGAAAATATTCTTATATATTCAGGATCCAAGGTACAATGATGTCGGATAATTCTGGAATTTCTCTAAGAGTCTTTGAAAGTGAAATCCATGATAAAGGAAGAAACATTGTAAGAATTGATCCAGAAATAATGCAAACCCTAAACATTTCTGACGGTGATCTTGTCAGCATCCTTGGTTCTCAAAATGGAATCGATGTTATTTGTTTGTCCTTAGACCCTACTGATACAACTAGTGATAGAAACATAGTTCGTATTGACTCGCAAATAAGAGACCTAATTGGTACCAATGTTGGAGATACAGTTACAATAAAAAAAGTTACTCTGTCTGAAAAGAAAAATAGTTCTAGAGCAGATAATCTTGAAATCTCTGATGATTTAACTAATTCCATAATAATCACTGGCTCTTGTCTTGATTTTGAAAAGGAACGTCCAAAGATATCAGAATTTTTAAAGTTACTTGAAAACGAAGTCCATATGAGTCATAATTATTGTAAATGCTACGCTAATGGCAAAAAAACATTGGGATGGGATTTTTTTGATATTTCGGTTGATTTGAGATTGGTGCAAAAGCTAATAGAAATACATCCTGAAATTAACAAGCAAGAGGCTGCAAGCCTGGAGGAACGATTCGCATTATGGTTACATGCAAAAATAAAGAAAAGAAAACTTGATTATCATCTGAAGGTTAGGGAAATTCCTTATGAAGCTGTAAGTGGTTTTCGTCTAAATCCTAATGATTTTAGAAATAAGGATGATATGGAAAATCTCCGCTAGCAGTATCAACATATTTTACAACAAGAAATGAAGTTACCATTACCGGACGAAATTCAGGATTTTGTGAGCAAAAATAATGAATTAGAGCTGGCCTTGATAGGTTGCAGAGCCGATAACCCTCATAATTCGTATGATTGCTGTGAATACGATATTGCTATCCTTGGGGGGAACAATAAAGACAATTTTGATAAAAAAATAATTGAGCTTGGAAATAATACTCTGGAATTTTTGAATTTTCCAAGCCAAAATGGTCATAACAATATAGCACTTTCCAGCATGATAAAACTTGACGACTCTAACACTTTGATTTCACAAACTCCTAAAATAGACAGAAAAAAACTATGTATTGCAGCTGGAAAGCGAAGGATTGTTGACTCACTCTATATTGTTTCTAAAAATAGTAGCGGCAAAGCAGAACTAAACGCTTCCCTGAACTTGAAAATTGCTGCATACGATCTCATTGAAGGTATCCTTTTAATGTCCGGAACAAGGCCAATGCCTATTCACGAGCTAAACCAGTTACGTCAAGTTGAAGTGAATAAAGATTTCATCAAGGAATCTATTCAAACTTGCATAGAATGCCTGGGAATAGAAAGGGCCACAAGGACTATAATAAATAGGTCTTACAAAGCGCTAAGAGAAATCCTCAAAGAAACATATGATGTCGAACTATTATCTTCAAAAATCAAATTTTTGCTAGAT
>DATFEX010000034.1:0-7706 GCA_035250685.1 Nitrososphaeraceae archaeon
GCCAAAAGAAAGAATAAAATTCTTCAGATCTTACGAACCACATGGCCTTGAACAGGATATAAATAATTTTTTAGAGAATGAAACAAAGGTTGTAATGGAAATCTCTTTTTTGCACACAGTAACTGGTCATGGAAACGAAATCTTTTACGATGCGTACATACGATATACGCCGAAATCAACTTCAAAATCCAAGGAAGGTAATTAGGAAAAACTACAAGTCCAAATTGGTATCGATTCAGAGATCTGTAAAAACAATATTTCCTAGACTAATCTTGAGTATAATTACGGCAGGCCCTTGCAGCCAGTGCAGCAAGTCGTAAAGGTTCTGGTTTAGCTCCCTGAATTACAAGGGAGTTGAGCAGACTCGAAGCATCAGAAAATTCAACTCCCCAGTTACGAATGTATATTGTTTTTCCAGTCCACAGTGTTAATGGTTTTCGTTCATCAAGCTTCAAGTAATCCTTTAACTTTTCCTTTTCGTTGATGCCATGAATAGAACCCTTCACTCCTTGGGACTTTCTGTACGAAATTGCTATAACGGGAATTTTGGTTGTTTCATTAATGTGTTTACCACTAATTATATTAAATAAACTAATTATTAATCCTCCAAGGAGAACACAATTTATATCAGTTCTGCCCAGGCTATCAATCATAGAAAGAACTTTAGTCGTTCCATCATTTCCTCCAACCATTGTATCGGCAAAAGTGAATCCATCTACCACGAGATCTCGTCGCATGACAATGCCTGCTAAAATTGATTTTCTATCTTGTTTTTGAAAACTTTCTGCTATTCCAAGAATTCTAATTCCCTTCTTGTTGTGGAATCGCACCAACTGTCTAATGATATTATATTTCAGATTATAATTAAACCCTTTTCAGTTCAAAGACTCTAATGGAATATAGTGCTGTCCATTTTAATTTAATAAAGAAAGGGTCTAAATATCATATTCACCTTTATGGATTTGTGGACGATATTCAAAATAGCCAAAATAAACCCAATAATCTTATCAAAGAAACCAGTCCTTATCTTCTTCAGCATGCGTATAACCCAGTTCAATGGTATAGTTGGAATGAGGAGGCCCTAGAGAGGTCTAAGAATGAAGATAAACCAATTTTCCTGAGTGTCGGATATAGTTCATGTCATTGGTGTCATGTAATGGCACATGAATCTTTTGAAGACAATGACATTGCCAAAATAATGAACGAACACTACATTAACATCAAAGTAGACAGAGAGGAAAGACCAGATATTGATGATATTTATCAAAGAGCATGTCAAATGTACACTGGGACTGGAGGGTGGCCTTTATCTGCTTTCTTAACTCCAGATCAAAGACCTTTTTATATCGGCACATATTTCCCAAAGGAAAGTAGACATGGTTTACCAGGATTTGGAACAATATTATTAAGTCTGGCAGATGGATACAAGAATAGACGCAATGAGGTGGATTCTTCCAGTCAAGAATTTGTTACTGCCCTAAGGGAATCTTCAATGGATATAGTAGCCGATGCAGAAACAAAACTGGAAAAGACAACAATAAATGAAGCCGCTGTAACTTTACTACAACTGGCCGATAATTTGTATGGAGGCTTTGGTAGTGCTCCAAAATTTCCTAATGCATCAAACTTACTTTTCTTACTAAGAGCGTATGATTACTCGGGAATAACAAAGTATAGAGATTTTGTAAACTTTACGGCAGATAAAATGGATTCAGGAGGAATACACGATCATGTTGGTGGAGGTTTTGCTCGTTACTCAACTGATCAAAGATGGTTAGTGCCTCACTTTGAAAAAATGCTATATGATAATGCACTATTAGCTATGCTTTATTCTGAATTGTTTTCTATAACTTCGATTCCCAATTATTCTAGTGTACTTGAAAAAATACTCAGATATGTGCAAAGGGAGATGACATCAAATGATGGAGCATTTTATTCCTCACAGGATGCCGATTCTGAAGGTGAGGAGGGCAAGTATTATTTGTGGTCGTACAAGGAGCTCCAAGGGATATTGGATCATGAGATCTTTGAGATTTTCACAGATCGCTTTGGAGTTACTCAGGGAGGTAATTTTGAAGGTAGAAATATTTTAAACAAATACACCTCAATTCAAAGACTGGCAGAAAGATATTCCAAGAATCAAGAATGGATAAGCGAGAAGCTTGAATCCTCGCTGGAGCAGTTATATGAATTAAGACTCAAAAGAATCAAACCAGGAACAGATAGGAAGATTTTAACATCCTGGAATGGATTGATGATCTCAGGTTTTGTTAGTGGTTACAAAGTGACAGGGAAATTAAGTTACCTTCAAAGTGCCCAAAATGCGGTCAGCTTTATTGAAAATAATCTAAGAAATAATGAAAACAGATTAAATAGAGTCTTCAACAAAGTTTCCAAAATTTCTGGATACTTGGATGATTACGCTTTTTATGTAGATGCTTTAATTAATTTGTTTAGTATAGATTCAAAGTCTTACTATCTTGAAAGGGCTATAGATTATACTGATTCAATGATAACACACTTCTGGGATCCCAAATCAAATGATTTTTACTTTACTCCTGATGATAACGAAAAACTAATTGTAAGAACAAAAAACCATTACGATCTGGCAATCCCCAGTGGGAATTCTGTAGCCGCTTCCAATTTGATAAAATTGTATTATTACACTCAAAATGATGACTATCTCACAAAAGCAGATCAGTTGATTAAAAGAATGGTAAAACCAGCAATTGGAAATCCCTTTGGATTTGGTCAACTACTTTCGGCAGTATATCTTAGAATGAAGACACCATTGGAAATATCCATAATAAAACACGGAGAAAATTCAGAACTTGCTGCTCACTTGAATAAAAAATTCCTTCCAAATGCCATTACTGCAATTGTTAATAAGGCAGAGTTATCTGAACTTGACAAGTATTCTTATTTTAAGAATAAATCAATTAACAATAACACCAAGAATGACAATAAAGAATATGCGTTTGTTTGTAAGGACTTTACTTGTTCCCTACCATTAAGTACGATAGAAGAGCTTGATAGAAATATTTTAAAAGAAAAAGTAGTATAACCCTATAAATTTCATTAGCATAATAAATGACACAAAGTGTAAATATCGTCATCTATCTCACATCTTTGTCAACCGAATTGTCGAAGGAAAATACGATATATGCTGACCTGAAAAAAGATTTTAATCCTTTAACATGGATTTCAAAGTATAGACGGAATTCGGTTTACTACCTAACAATCATGGTATTATTTTATCATTTGATTGGATTTGCCATCATGGTAGTAGGTTCAGTAATTGTTAATGTTGTAGTAAATGACTATAATGAACCTACAATTCCCCTAACTGTGGTCTCTGTAATTTTTGCGGGTCCCTTTGAAGAGACGTTATTTTTTGGGATACCATTTTACTTGACTGGAAATACCCTGGTGACTTTAGCAGGCGGTGTTGTTTGGGCTTCACTTCATATCCTGAACACCCCAACAGTACAGGTTAGTACTCTTGCATATTTGACATGGCTGTTTGTAACTCCGTCTATTTTTGCAAGTGTTAGAACCTGGATTTCAGGAAAAGGGTGGTTTGCAATAGTATCACATTCAATCTGGAACGTGATTTTTTTTACAGCAGGTTGTGCAAATGGAGAATTTCCATGCAGAATCATTAATGAGAAAGACTATCTTATTGATATTGCTTATCTTACAACCTCTGCAGTTTTTATTTTATTTACATATTTACTTTATTTACGCCACCAAAATAAAATGGTCTCAAAGTCAATGCAATAAAGTCGCAAAATAGTCGCAATAAATCAACGTACAAGTAATCCATGGATGCATCGAGGCTTATAAAACTTGTATGCCTTTCTTAGAGGGATTGGCAATGGTCTAAATATCCTTAATATTTTAATTATGATGTGGGTAAAATATTCCTCCAACTGATATGTGATGAATGCAAACAGATCATTTTGGAAAAGGAAGGCGAGGAAAATTTAAGTTATGAAAAATTTCCAATCACAGATGAGGAAGCATTAGAGATAGATAAGACGCACCGGGGGCATGAATGCCATATTGAGGCCGTAGAAAAAGATCAGTGATACTGGAGTTTTTAAGAATCAACTAAGACTTGATACTTGTGTCATGAAAATGTGGCGGATATTTGTTTTGAAATTAAAATGGGTTATTCTATCATAACTGAATTATTCAGGTCCCGAGAGCGACAGACTTGGATCAAAGTTATATGTTCCAGTTAGAGAAACGGATGAAAAGTCAAGATGAAGTACTTGATCTGCACTGTTGAAATTGGTGCCTTGGAATGCGGCCGAAACTTCCGTTGCGGTCAGGTCATCATTCCAGGCTCGGATTTCATCAACTTCACCAATGAAAAAGTTTGTCGGGGGATTGACCCTGGCATTAGCTCCAACCCTAAATGGCTTTCCATTATTTTCAGGTGTTGCGCCAGAAGTTGCCTTAGTAGCAACCTGTACGCCGTCAATATACAGAACGAGATTAGTACCACTATTTGTTACCACCGCGTAGTGCCATTGACCATCATTGTATGTATTGATTGAAGTAACATACTGGTCAGAACCACTGCTAGTTTCAAATCCTGCTTTTAATTGCTCAGCACTATTCATCCATAAACCATAGTTCAGATTTTGTCCTGAACTGTCGCTTCCTATTCCACCCTTGTTTGCTATAAATGCATCAGAGCCAAAGTTGCTTGAAGTTCTAAACCAGGCTGCTAGGCTAAACTGGGTTAAGGAGGCTGAATTTGCGTCTTGTGAGTTAGTTCCTGTTAGCACAAGACCGGGCGCATAGTTGTAGTCCTGTGGTTGGTTGATCACATTTATGCTTACTGTAGCAGTATTACTGTTTACAGTTCCGTCATTAACTGTAAATGTAAATGAATCTGCTCCAAGAAAGTTAGGGTTTGGTGGAGTGTATGTTCGAGCTGCTGATGGAGTACTACCTGATGGAGTTAACGTGCCGCCCTGTTGTGTCGTTGCTCCCGTGATATAGGTAAGAGGATCATTGTTTGGATCGGTGGCTGTCAGGCTAATTGTCTTTTGCGTGTTCTTATTTACGCTAACCTGCTGATTATTTGCAACTGGTGGCCCATTCTGTACAGTTACACTTATGATTGCGATGTTACTGTCAAGACTCCCGTCATTTGCTTTGAAGGTAAATCTATCAGACCCTACATGATTAAGATTTGGATTGTATAGGAGGTTGGGTGAAGTCCCCGATAAAGTGCCATTCACAGGGGCTGTTACAATTATGTATGTGAGTGGATCATTGTTTGGATCGGTGGCTGTTAGCGTAATAGTCTGCTGTATGTTTTTATTGACAGTAACAAGTTGGCTATTTGCGACGGGCGGATTAGTAACAAATGGAATGTACAGTACCTGTCCGGAAGTGGTGATACTTCCTACAAATGCATCGGTTACCTGCTGAGCAGTTTTGGCATTATTCCAGACTCTGACCTCGTCCACTTCGCCTATAAAGAAATTACTTGGCGGGGTAACTCTGGAATTAGCGCCTACCCTTACTGGCTTTGTTCCTGAAGTTTCTGGAGATGCCCCAGATGTTGTTTTTGTGGCAACTTGTGTTCCATCAACATATAATCTAACAGTTGAGCCATCATATGTTACCACTGCGTAATGCCACTGACCATCGTTAAATGAGTTGGCAGACGTGACGAAATGATCAGTTGCACCGCTTGTTTCAAACCCACCTCTTATCCTCTCGGCACTGGTCATCCATATTCCGTAGTTCATATTTTGCGATGAAGATTCGCTACCGACTCCACCTTTGTTTACTATCATGGCATCTGAACCAAAGTTGCTTGAGGTTTTAAACCAGGCTGCAACAGTAAATCTAGAAAGCTGTAATGACGCAGAGTTTACTACATTATGGTAATTAGATCCGGTCAGAACAAGACCTGGTGTATATGTATATCCTCCTTGTGGTGGTTCTTGTACAGTTATACTTACGTTAGCAATGTTGCTATCAATAGTTCCATCATTTGCCTTAAATGTAAACGTGTCAGTACCCACATAACCTGTGGTTGGAGTATATGTTCGCGTTGCGCCAGTACCTCCTGATATGATGGCGTGTAATGGTGGCGCGACTATCGAATAGATTAATGGGTCATTGTTCTCATCTATAGCTGTAAGGGTTATAGACTTTGGAGTATCTTTTGTAACAGAAACAGCCTGATTGTTAGCTACTGGTGGCAAATTTGCCTTTGTAATACTGAATTGATCGAATAGTGCGCCATCATTGGTATAATACTTACCTTCAAGCCTAGAACCATCATTAGTAATCTTTACATCGATTATCCCAAATTTACTGGCTTGCTGGCTGACTACATAACTAGCTTTTCCAGATAGAGCATCAAAGTTTTGGCCACCAGTTCCCACTATGGCAAATACCTGGCCTTCCGTATCAGAGTAATCATTCATACTAGTACTGGTCTTGGTGGGATCTGAAGGATTATTTGTATTGTATTTTATAGGAAACGTTCTCTGATAGGTGTGTTGATGACCTTGAAGTACCAAATCGACGCCGTATTGATCGAAAATTGGATGGTAAGTGCTTCTTAGAGACGTAAATGCAGATTCTTCACTTGGTGAAGTATACATGAATTTATGCAAATATACAACTATCCAGTCTATGCTAGGATTCTGTGAAGCTGACTGCAAATCATTTATTACAAAAGTGTGTTGAGGTGAACCCGATGAATACACGTTTCTATCAGTATCCATTACTAGAAATGCGTATTTTGATAATTGAATGAATAATATGTTTGAGAAAGACCAAATTGACTCATGTAGCCACTGAATCCCTCACTGCTATCGTCTTCATGGTTACCTATTGTAATTTTGGTGATGCTCTGCAGTGGAGATATCTTGTTAAACCAGCAGCTACCAGTAGATGCATAGGAATAATCTCCTAGTCCCAGGACACGTTCGGGATTTTTGCTTATCATATTGTTTACAACGGCATCTGTGTTCGAAGTGCACCCCCAATCGCCAGCTGCTACAAAGTTGTAATCATCAATAGCAGATACAGCTTGGATTTGGGTAATAGATATTGCTGTTAAGAGTGATAACAGAAAAACGGGAAACTTTTTCTTGGTAATAAAATCCGGAAATAGTGTCGACCCTAGTTTGGGCATTATTAATTTAGGAATTATCGTAGATATTAAAAAGGATTTCTAACAAAATTCCCCGAAATATCAAGGAATTCTAAATTTGAAAGGGATGGAAGGATAAATTTTGTTCGTAGAGTTTATGATTATTAAATTCTCGGCATGAAGAAGTTTCGGTCACTCAAGTCAAACTTAAACTATAAATTAATTCAAAGATAAGCAAATTCTAACTTTTGCCGATGATGATTGATTTTGTTATCCCTCTGAGGCAAAGTCACCTAAGACATATCCAAATTACAACCCCACAAGTTCTCATGGTATTTCCCCTTAGCGAAACAGAGACTTTAAAAAATATACTGAATCTCCAGATAAGTTTACGTTAATGTGATATTATAATGTATAAAATGGAGAAAAGATGGATTTCAGATTTTTTGGGAGTGGGTTATAGATATACAGACATTATCATGAATGTCATGTTACTTTATGATGACAGAAAAAGCGCAATAAAAGTATGGAATGAGAATATACACTGGTGGCCTGATGACCAAATAGTTTT
>DATFEX010000035.1:0-4149 GCA_035250685.1 Nitrososphaeraceae archaeon
GGAACAATTTTTGGTTCTATGACAAAATTTCTCAAAACATAAATAGAATCAAGGATCGTACGATGAAATTCATCAAGTATCTTCTTTGAGGCAGCTCGTAAAAGGATAGTAATTGACTTTGGATTTGTACATCCATCTACAAAAACCATCTTGTCATCATCGACCATTCTTTCATAAACCTTTGCAGCAAAACCTATATCATCTCTGTTTATCATATCAAGATCCCTGATCACCTTTGCTCCTGTTGCCTTGGATAACCATAGCAAATCATTTTCTTTAATTCTTTTAACAGTCAGGATCCTATTTTTGGAAAAATGGTTCAATGCAAGAGGATCTATTCCACCACGAGAAAATACAACATTGGCGCCAGATTCTATTACATACTGAATCTTTTGAAGCAAGTTACTAGTTTTGCTGCCAAGGAAATTTCTAATTTCTCTCGGATCTGAAATCCTAATCTCAGCATCGGACTTGGTTCTTTCATTTTCAATGTCGCTGTCAAGAAGCAAGATCCTTGCGTTTTCAATAATTTTAGGCATTGATGGTTCATCTATTGTTTTGTCAACTACAACTCCCTGAACAAGCTCGGTTTCAGAACTACTTCCTATCTTTTCTTCAATTTTTATATCATCTACTTCTACATACTTTCTTGAAAAATCGGCGATCTTACAGATTCCGTCGACAACCAGATTGGGAATCATCATCTCTTGGGTAAACTGATCGACTGCCTTTGATTTCAAACAAGTATCGGCAAGGTATTTCATTGTATTTTTGTCATGATTTGCAAATTCTATAGCTACATCCCTAATAATCTCAGTTGCCATCTTAAGTGCCTTGTAATAACCATCGGAAATTCTCTGAGGAGAAATACCCATTTGTAATAATTCTTCTGCTTTTTCAACTAATGCACCTGCAAGTACAACCACCGAAGTAGTACCATCTCCGACTGCATTATCCACCGCATTTGAAGCCTCGATTATTACCTTTGCAGCTGGATGTTCAACATCTATCTTTCTTAGGAAAGTTGCCCCGTGCTTGGTAACGGTCATTTCACCGAGGATATCAATAAACATTTTTTCAAGTCCTCTTGGACCCAAAAATCCTTTAACAAGATCAGCTATCAATCTTGCAGCAAGGAGATTATACCTCCTTGCTTCAGTACCATAGGTTCTTCTAACACCATTAGCAAGTAACTGCATATTTTTGTGATCCATGGAAAACTCGTCTTGAATTGATAATTGAGATCAATTATAAATATATGACTTTATAATAATTTTTTGAACTTAGAATGTTTTTGTCCCCACGAGATATCGATAAATTGTATATTTTCATGAGTGCAGAGGTCGCACGAAAAAGAAAAACAAGAGGTTTAAAACTAAATTACACTGAATCCGTAGCACTAATAGCAGATCATATTCTTGAAGGTGCACGTGATGGCAAATCCGTTTCTGATCTTATGAACTCTGGAAGGCATGTCTTGAACAAAAAAGATGTATTGCCTGGAGTGCCAGAACTGGTAGAGAGTGTCCAAGTGGAAGCAACCTTCAATGATGGTACCAAATTAGTGACCGTTCATAACCCCATTGTTTGAATTTGAAGGATAAAATCATGATTCCCGGAGAATATTTCTTATCAAAGAATCCAATAGTGGCAAATGTAGGAAAAGAAACTATCAAGATTAATGTAAAAAACACAGGAGATAGACCAATTCAGGTAGGCTCCCACACGCATTTTTTCGAATCAAATAAGGCTCTAAAGTTTCAGAGGAATAAAACCTTTGGCTATCATCTTAATATACCGTCAGGAACATCACTTCGATTTGAACCAGGAGATTCTAGGATTGTAGAATTAACTGAATTTGGTGGGAAAAAAATTGTTTTTGGGTTTAATGGTCTTGTTAATGGTAAATTGACAAATAAACAAAAAGCATTATCTGTTTCAAAATTAAAGAAAAAAGGATTCATGGTAGAAGAATAGTCATGGTTCTAAGAATTCCTAGGAAACAATATGTGGAATTGTATGGTCCGACAAAGGGAGACAGAATCCGATTGGGAGATACAGACCTTATAATAGAAATTGAAAAAGATCTCATTACATATGGTGACGAGCTAGTTTTTGGAGGAGGCAAGAGTATTCGAGATGGCATGGGACAGACGAGTGGAGTAAAAAGCAAATATTCTCTAGACCTTGTAATTACTAATACCATCTTAATGGATCCAAAACTGGGAATCATCAAGACAGATATAGGCATCAAAGATGGGTTGATTTTGGGTATTGGAAAGGCGGGTAATCCGAATGTTATGGACGGAGTATCCGAAAACATGATTGTCTCTTCAAATACTGAAGTTATTTCAGGTGAACATACGATCTGCACTGCAGGAACGATTGATACTCATATACATTTTATTTCTCCTCAGCAAATAGTGGAAGCAATTTGTAGCGGTACCACCACAATGATTGGTGGAGGAACTGGTCCTTCTGAAGGTACTAAAGCTACAACATGCAGTCCTGGTCCCTGGAATATTCACAGAATGCTAGAATCTTTGGATGAATTTCCAGTAAATTTTGGATTGCTGGGAAAAGGAAATGACTCATTAGAACCTGCTCTCATGGAACAGATTAATGAAGGGGCGTGCGGTCTAAAGCTTCATGAAGATTGGGGATCTACCCCAGCTACCATAGATGCAGCTCTAAGGGTTGCAGATAAAACAGACACTCAGGTGGCCATCCATACTGATACTCTCAATGAGTGTGGGTATGTGGATGATACAATAAATGCAATTTCTGGTAGGACGATTCATACATATCATACAGAAGGGGCTGGTGGGGGACATGCACCTGATATATTAAAAATTGCAGGAGAACTCAATATTTTGCCATCGTCGACCAATCCAACAAGACCATTTACTGTTAACACTCTTGAAGAACATCTTGACATGATGATGGTATGCCATCACCTAAATCCTTCAATTTCAGAAGACGTAGCATTTGCTGAATCGAGGATAAGAGCTGAAACAATAGCTGCAGAAGATGTCATGCATGATATTGGAGCAATTAGCATGTATTCATCTGATAGCCAAGCAATGGGTAGAGTCGGCGAGGTAACAACAAGGGCGTGGCAAACTGCAGACAAAATGAAAAAGATGTCAGGAAGACTAAAACAAGAAAAAGGCGAAAATGATAATCTGCGTGTTAAGAGATATTTAGCAAAGCTCACTATTAATCCAGCAATTACTCATGGAATTTCAGATTATGTAGGTTCGCTTCAAAATGGTAAATTAGCCGATGTTGTGATTTGGACACCTCAATTCTTTGGCATAAAACCCAAACTCATTATTAAAGGAGGATTTATAGCATATTCTCTAATGGGTGATCCAAATGCTTCTATTCCAACCCCTGAACCTGTTTATTATAGGCCAATGTTTGGGGCCATGGGAAAAGCTAACTACTCCACATCAGTAACGTTTACTTCGAAGAATGCTATAAGAAATGGCCTTCAAAAGAAATTGGGTCTGAAGAAAAAACTCTTGCCGGTGAAAAACTGCCGTAATATATCCAAAAAAAATATGGTATATAATAATTTGATACCTAAAATAGAAATTGATCCAGAGACTTATGTTGTAAAAGTTGATGGAAAGGTGGCGACTACGGAAGCCGCGCAAAAGCTATCACTTTCACGACTATACAATCTATTTTAATTTCAAAATTGTTTTATCTTTGAGAATGATAATGCTTATATATTTTGCAAATACACTTTGGTTTATGAATCCGGTCCACACGGAAAAAGAAGTCGAATCAGCAGCAAGAAAAGCAACTGAAGCACTGTATGGAAGTGATATTGAAGCTTTTAGAATTAGAACTCTACTTCCATTTCCAAATGAACAGAATAGGGAAGCCTGGGATGCTCAGGTAACTTTCTTACTTGGGGGCTTACAATACACGGTTGACTTTTTGATTAATGAAAAAGACGGACAGATAACAAATGCAAGGCTAATTGACACAATGACTCCACTATAGTTTCATCGCTGTCTATTCTCTAATCCTACTGGATACAATCTAATGTGCTTTTCTGAGTCAGTTATAACAAGAACTGGCCCTACTATACTCAAAATAAAGAACCATTATTTGAAATTTAAAACATTTGTTACG
>DATFEX010000036.1:0-25644 GCA_035250685.1 Nitrososphaeraceae archaeon
CCATTCTGTTAATTTTGTGATGTTTTCTGCGGAGATCCTGTCTGCCGAAGGTACGAAATGGTCTTCTGATATCCAAACTTTGTCTGCATTCCATACTTTTTCGAGTTGGATTCCTCTTTTGGCCCATTCTTCAAATACCTTAATAACTCCAGGACCAGAAACGTCATGTACCATTAACTTGTCTACGTTGGCGAACACTACATCGCCAGGACTTACCGTATTCTTTTCCGAAGCACGTGCAATTATTTTCTCAGTAATATTCACTTGAAGATCAACCTAGATTCTTCTTTGACTTTAATAATTTTACCTGAACACAAATATTGTGAATTAACTGTTTATAGATAATGGAAGTTTTTCCAATTAAGATTCCAAAAAAAGGCGAAGGATTTGACCTATTTGAAACAATAGTTAAATCCAAATTTCAGTTTCAAACCGATGATATTGTAGTTATATCTAGCAAATTTGTTTCAATGAGCGAAAAGTCTCTTATTGATTTGAAAACAGTTAAGGTGGGAAAAAGAGCTAGAGCGCTTGCCTCCAAATTTAAAATGGATGAGAAAATCGCCCAAGTCACATTGGACGAATCTGACTATGTAGTTTCCGGGATTCCAGGTTTCTTGTTAACTATTAATGATGGGATGATAGCTCCCAATGCAGGAATTGACAAATCAAACTGCCCTCAAGGCAAAATAGTACTGTATCCTAAAGATAGTTTTAAAACAGCCAATGAACTACGTAAAAAATTTCTCAAAAAATATGGAATAAAAATTGGCATTACTATTTCAGATAGCAGATTAATGCCTACAAGAATTGGATGTACCGGTATAGCTGTAGGAGTCTCTGGATTTAACCCAGTCGATGATGAAAGAGGCAAGAAGGATCTTTATGGAAAAAAACTGAAGGTGACTTTTAAGGCAACAGCAGATAGTTTAGCCACTATTGCCGTATTTATGATGGGTGAGAGCAACGAATCTATCCCCATGGTGGTAATTAGGGGAGCAAATGTCAGGAAAACTGAACGTAAATTGAGTATGAAGGATATGACCGTTAATCCAAAAATAGACATTTACCTTAGAAATATGCCCTTTTTATGATTTTCAGAAAAATGTCTAATTCCAGAGCATTTTAATATTACTTGTAGTGCATCATCTTAGTTAATAGGATGTCGGAATTTCTGACTAGTTATCCAAGACGGATAAATTTACTGAAAGGTTTAAGCGAGTTTATTCATCACGAAGAAATACAGTTTGACCACCTAAGTCTCATGGTCAAAATAAAGAAAGAAGATTTGATAAAGACATTATTTGCTGAGGGTTTCAAAAATGTAAAATTCGAAAATAAGAAGCCAACACAGATAGGGAATGGGTTCTCTAAAAAACTCAAATATCCTTGGGAAATGCATCTGCGACTTTTGGACATACAACAAGGGCTTATTGCAATAAAGGCTGAGGTAGAAATTTCTCGACGTTATATTCAACACATAGGTTCTGTAAGAGCGCCCGTGGTTTACGAGATAGAATCCATCCTCAGAAAACATAAAATCGAGTATAACATATGGAATGAAAAACTAAGAGATTACATTACACATATCGTAGATAATCACCAGATAAAATTGCAAGGTCCCCGTTTGCATGCTATGCCATGGAGACACATGATAATTACGAGCTCAGCGCTGGCAATCGTTTATGCATTGAAATTCGTACAACTAATTTAGGAAATACGATTTCCTTATCTAGAGCTCGATAGAGTTCAACCTTGTTACCATAACTTAGTATATCAATCCATATTAATGCATGATCGCATAATTCCCAAGATAGATTTTATGCCCAAACTTTTTCCTTGAATGTAAATTTCTTATTTAGTATAAAGTTTATTGTAGTAGCAACAGCGATTGCCACTATCAAAGAAATACGATATGGAACAAAATTCTCGACCATGAAATAAAGTATTGCAATTTGTAATATCAATCCAATTGCGCTCATACCGATAAACGAGATATACTGTCTTGCAGTAGACTTCGCTTCGAATCGTGTGTCCTCAAAGGTCCAATATTTATTGAAAAAGAAGTTTGATGTTGAAGAAATTGCGGCACCGATGATAGATGCTTCTAGATACCATACGTTTGATAACAGTCTAATAGAATTGGCCACGTCATTAGCCAGAAGAAATGATACCAAGTAGTTAATTATCAGTCCAGAAATACCCACAGTGTAGTAACGGCTTACCTTCGAAAGGAAAAGGACAGATCTCTTGTTTATCTTTTCATCAATGGTTACTTCGCCAGATTTCTGACCGTGTTTGTACAATTGCCATATTGCCTTAGCATAGTTCAATATTACACCCTTATCCATCTTGCTTTTTCCAGACTGCCTATCCGTAAAGGTGTACGGAATTTCCCTTGTTGGTATATCTTTATTTTTTACTAAAATCTCCAGCAGTATCTTGTAGCCTTTAGTAGAAATTGAAAGATTTTCTATTAATTCACGAGGGAGTGCAAATAAGCCCGACATTGGATCTTTAACACGCCTTACATTTAATCCAACGCGCGCTAGGAAGGATGCACCGGTACTTAGAACCTTTCGTTTTTTTGGCCATCCAACAACTTTTCCTCCTTCCACATATCTTGATCCTATAATGATAGAATTTGGATTCAATTTCAACTCCCGCATCATTTTAGGTATTACTTCAGGAGGGTGTGAGAAATCAGCATCCATAATTATTACATTTTTGCCAGTTGATTGTTTAACTCCGTCCATGATTGCAGGTATCAGTCCACTTTTTCCAGTTCTATGAACTATTCTTAGTCTGCAATTTGTAGTCTTGTCATGAATTTCCTTTTGATTATCATTATTGTGTTGATTTATGTAACCTTCTACGAGTTTTCCCGTTCCATCAGGAGAATTATCGTCCACTATTACAATTTCTGTAAAATCAGATGTTGGTAAATTTCTTTCAATCTCAGTAATGAGCCTTATTATGTTCTCAGACTCATTATAAGTCGGAATAATTATTGAGAATGTTACAATATTTGAATTTGACAGCTCTGCATTACTCCGATTTGAAAACAAAGTCAAAAAATCTATAGAAACGGACGCTATTAAGAGTTTTTTGCCCCTCCATTATTGACGAGCAAATTACATTGCCTTGTAACTTCATAGATATGTCATTTATTCTAATAAAAAAGGAGCTCAGAATTTCCAAGTTTCCCTTTTGTATAAATAAAAGAATCAGTTGGATTCGTTTTCAGTATCTGATTCTTCTTCTGGAATCGGCTCTACTTCTACAGTAACTTCATCCTCTGCGGTATCATCCTTATCGTCGGTAACTGTTAGCTTGAACTCAAGATTTGAATCTGCCGCTGATTCTGGAACATCAAAGACAGCAACTTGTTTATTGGAATCTTTTAACTCTACTTCTGGGCCATCTGTTTGTTCCCACTTATAGGATACAATTTCTCCGTCCTGGTCACTACTATCGCCTGCATCAAGCTTGACTTCAGTATTTACTTCAGCTTTTTGGTTATCGCCAGCGTCAGCTTTTGGAGGGACATTGGGTATTTGTGCAACCTCTACAGTAACTTCATCTTCTCCAGTATCATCTTTGTCATCGGTAACTGTCAATTTGAACTCAAGATTTGAATCTGCCGCTGATTCTGGAACATCAAAGACAGCAACTTGTTTATCGGAATCTTTTAACTCTACTTCTGGGCCATCTGTTTGTTCCCACTTATAGGATACAATTTCTCCGTCCTGGTCACTACTATCAGCTGCATCAAGCTTGACTTCAGTATTTACTTGTGCTTTTTGATCATCGCCAGCGTCAGCTTTTGGGGCATGATTTGGTTGTGCTAGAACCTGTGCGTTTGTATTTGCGTTTGTGCTGCCGTTTGTATTTGCGTTTTGTTCCGCCTTTGTGTTGTTATTATCTACACCATTGTTTTGTTCATTCTGTTGGTCCTGCGAAGGTAGGTCTTGTTGATCTTCAGTACTAGTATCATTGTTAAAATCGGTATCATTACTAGTTTCAGGAATTTCTGCAGGTGGGATAATTGCTCCGGTATCGTTAGTACTGCTACTAGTCTCATTATCAGAAGCTGGAAAGATAATAGGTCCTGTGCCATTGTTCAGAGTTCCATTATTGTTCGTTGTTTCAGTCTGATTAGTTACCGTCGCATTGACAGGAGCTGTAGCATTTACGGGAGCAGTGGTGTTAAGAGGTACTATGGGTTCAGAAAAATCCAAGTATTCTATGAGGTTCTGCGGATTGAAATTTCCGTTAAAAGCATCAATAACTTGCGCAGGAGTCAAGGCAGTATTCCATATCCTGACTTCATCGACATTTCCAATAAAATAATTAGCGAGACTTTGGGAATCAGCACCCATTCTGATGGGCTCATCTCCACCACTGTCCGGACTTGCCGAAGCCGATTTAGTAGCCACTGGAAGTCCGTCAACGTAAAGAACAATGGACGAACCGTCAAATGTTACCACTACATAATGCCAGTTTCCGTCATTGTAAGATAATTGAGATGTTGTATAGAAAGCACTGCCACTTGTTGTTTCAAATCCACCCCTAAGTTTTTCGGCATTTGTCATCCATATACCGTAGTTCATATTATCGGATGAGCCAGCCCTGTTCACAATAAATGCGTCAGAACCAAAGTCGGCAGCTGTTTTGAACCAGGCTGCCACACTAAATTTTGAGACGGGGCCAGAATTTGTCCCGTTTACATCAAGATAGCTTACTTCTTCATTTTGAGAAAAGGCTGATTGAAAATTCATAATAAGTGCAGTTGATAAAACAGTTAACGATAAAGTCACAAACAACATCTTAAAGTCTCTACTAGAGCTGATCCACATGAAATTTTTCGAATAAATTAGTGTTTACTCACTTATTACTTTATCTCTGTAAAGCTCTAGATTATTCTCACATAAAATAATTGGAAAATGAATGAAAATCCAAAATTAATACTCTCTTTTACCGTCAGTACTTCTTGATAGCTTCACCTGTTTTTCCATATACCTATTGTCGAGAAGTGCTAAATTTCTTATTATCTGTACCTAATTTGATAGTACCGGGGCCAAGCTATTTTGTGGTGTCGACCTGTATTTAATTAAAAAATCACAATATCAGGGGTTCAATACTTAAATATTTTGAGCGCTTAGAGTTACTTTAATGGGTTTTCTCGATAAATTGAAACAGGCTATTATGGGCACTAGGAATTTGGCTGATAATACAAAGGATGCAGCTGCCAGAGCAGGCAGAACTGTGGACGATTCGGCTGATAGAGCGAAAAGAGCGGCTAACGATTCAGCGGATAGAGTAAAGAGGGCAGCAAGTGAGACCGAACGAGCAGTCGATAATTCAGCGGAGAAGGTAAAGAGGGCAGGAGATAAAGCTGAAAATGCGTTAGATGATGCTGACGCTGCATCTGACGAGTTAAAGAAGGATTAACTCGAAAAAATCGCAGTCTGATGTTATATAGGACTTAGCCATCATCATCTGATTTTTTTTAGTTAGTCTGGAAGTTATTTCGTAACATTCAGCCATTATTTTGAAATTTGATTAAGGTTATGATACCTAATGGCGAATCACTTGTGGCGTCTAGTATAGAAAAAAGTCGTTTGAAGCAAAGCTCTGATGCCCTCTAAATATTCGGATTAACTTTCAACTAGAAAAAAATAAAAGATAAAGATGTGATTGAATTCTTCTGTCCCTTTTTAGGTAAGTGATCAGGTCAGTTCATCCTTAGAGACCTAGATCATTACTCTGTCTCTTCTTCGGGTTCTTCTTCAGGTTCTTCTTCAGGTTCTTCTTCAGGTTCTTCTACCTCTTCCTCTGGTTGTTCTTCTGTTTCCTCGTCTGTCTGTTCTTCATCTGTATTTGTCTGGCTTGTGGTTACCGTAGTTTTCTGATTGCTTACTTTGGGTTCTTCAACTGTGATCTTCACTGTTGAGTCGGATGATTTGTACTGTGAATCTCCTGCAAATTGTGCCTTGATATCATGGTTACCTGCACTGTCCGGCGCCTTCAAATCTACCTCGAATTCGCCTTTACCATTGGTCAAGGCATCCTTGGGTGATCCACCATCAGTTGTCACAGATATTTCTTTATCAGATAGCGGTTTCTTTGTTGCAGAATCAATTAGTTTCCCTGATATCGAATATTCTGAGCCACCGGCCATCTTCTCATTTCCGTCGACTTTTAGGGTCAAGGAAGTATCTAAACTTGTGGCGGTGAGGGCGCTAAAGGTACTGGTACCTTCAACAGTAAGCTTTTTCGTTATCGAAGAGGGGTTGTACTGTGAATCCCCAGCGAAGATAACCTCAACATTATGCTTTCCAGAACTTAGAAAAGTACTTGTTAGTGTTGCTGTAAATTTGCCCTTACTGTCCGTCATAACTGTTGAAGGTGTTGTCGTTACTGTGGATCCATCAATCTTGAATGTTAAAGTCTTGCCAGCGATAGGGGAGTCTGAAACAGCATCAATCAGTTTACCGGAGGCAGTGAAAGGTGCGGGTGGTGTGACTTTGTTGTTTCCAGAAAGCTGTAGGCTCAAAGATGTATCTACTGTTGTTGAAGCAATTGTATAAACTTCGGTCATGACATCACCAAAGTTACCAAGTGTGTCTTTTGCTATTGCCTTAAGGGTTGTAGTTGAGGAAATGGAAATTGCTCCTGAGTACACAGTGCTTGATCCAGTAGGTGTAGCTCCATTAGTCGTATAGTATATGGTAGCACCACTTTCAGATGATAATGTTACTGATTGGCTAGTTGAATATGTTGCTCCTACAGGGGAAGCCGTTACCGCTGGACCACTCTGGTCAACTACTACATCAACTGATGGGGATGATTCAGCACTTGGATTAAGTGCTGCATCGGTAGCAATAGCAGTAAAGCTATAACTACCATCTGTAAGTGGAGTTACTAAGTTTAGCGTCCAAACACCCGTGGTAGCATCAGCAGTAACAGGAGATTCAAGAGCTACATCGTTATCATATACCTGCACGGAAGATCCTTCTTCTGCAGTACCCGTTATTGTGGATATTGCAGTATTCCGTGGACTATCTATTGCATCTATGACCGGAGCATCTGGTGGAATGGTATCAATGGTAAGGGTTCTAATTTGTCCAAGTTGGCCAATTTGATTAGTAACGTCTTTCGCTCTAACAGACCAGAAATACGTGCCATCTGGAATATTTGCTGCTGTATACTGAAATGAGGTCGTCGGATGAGTAACATCCTGACTAAATATTGTGCTCGCAAACGAAGTACCTGCCGGATTCAAGGTATTTGATGCGGATAGTTGTACAGTGTAAGTAGTAATGCCGTTATAACAAACAGTTACTGCATCAGTATTCCAGGAAAACGAAGGATGTGGATCATTAGTAAAACCAGGATTGCCCGGCATTGACAATGTAGGAGCAACAGGTGCTGAAGGATTAGTTTCAACAATAAAGCTTACTGCGGGACTGCTAGGAGTGCCAAAAAGAGGGTCAGGGTTGCCGCCTGCGGACAACCTTGATGCAACTCGCCAAAACTGCGTACTGCCGTCAGGAAATCCGGCGCCTGTTCCGGCATTGCCTAAGTTGCTATTTGACAATTCATTACTAGTAAATTCAATGGAGCTAAAATCATTATTATTATCAATCTGTACGCGGTATCTATTAGCGCCAGTTACATCTGCCCAATCAAGATCAGGTCTAGAATCACATACAGTAGACCCGCTGGGTGGCACAAAGGTTGATGTACTCGGAGCAGGAAGATGGTTCGCCCATACCTCTTGTGGGAATACGCTTAATAGCGAAGTAAATGAAATAGATGAACCGATTATCAGAATTGCCACGATACTAGAATTAAAAACCTTGTTTCGTCTTAACGAGTTTTCTAGATTACTCACTGAATTGACCCCCTTACGAAAACACTTGATGTCCGTTTACAAAACCTGATTGTCGTTGACCTATTTGAGCCGGTAGAAATCACAGATAAAATTTTTTTCTCTCACGCTTCACCGCTTCCAGCTTTTTGTATCAATTAGTCCCATATTTAAGATTTCTAAAATATTATTCAGAAAATTTAGAATTTCCAAGTTTATTTTTAATGTCAGAATTGGTTTGAAACAATCGAGATATAGCATAGAACAGATTTCGTACGGATTGTTTAATAAAGACACCATGACGATACAATAGATAAAAGAATATGTTATTTGAAATCACTTTAACGATTATATACAACTTCTGCACAGAATGGGTTGCAGTAACTGCAGTTACTATTGCAGCAGCTGCGGAGACTTCGAATGAGACAACCTTGGAACTGTCCGTATTGTCCCCATAAATCAATGAGGAGTTGGAATCTAAAAGTACATATAGATAGAATTCATAAAGGGGAGTTCAATCCATTAGTCAAACCAAAAACTATTTCCTTTCCCGACACTAAGATTTCTGCTAGTTCTCCAAAATCAATTTACCCAGATTTTGAAACAAAGGATTCTTTCGAATGGTCAGTTGAATTTAAAAATTTGTTACAACAAATAGAACATTTGAGCTATGTTGAACTGTTTATTTTGCTGAAGGCTATAGCGAACAAATTGACCATGACTAAATAGCATCAGTCATTTAGCACCGAAATTACCTATTGACAAAAAATGCTATTGGTAATGGTAATGGTGCCAATTCTACTCGATTATAATCGTCTCCTGACGCTTTTTTGGAAACCTATAATCTCCACCGTCAACATTTATGATCTAATTAATAAACGAAGAAATCATTTGGGTGAAAAAATATGAGCAATACAATTAGAACGTCAGATTTAAGATGTCATATATTTTGCTATGGGCGAATCAGTTGATTTTTAATATTTATCCGGCAAAATTGTGTCATATAGTGCTCGACTCGTGATAGGATTCAATTTGGATTGTTGCGTGATTTATTCCAAATCTCTTTTCTAGAATAGAATTTATCTCTTGTAAAATTTCACTGGATCTGTTATTATCCAAAACTACTACATGTGCAGACAACGCATGAATACCAGATGTTATAGTCCATATATGTAGATCAAATACACCCGTTACTCCCTTGACTTTTAGTATAGAATTCTTTATTTCTTCATGAACCAGGTGAGATGGAGTACCCTCAATTAAAATATGAATTGATCTCTTTATTAGAAGCCACGTTCTTGGAAGTATAAACAAGGCTATTCCGATACTTATCAAAGCGTCGGCCATATAGAACTTTGTACTGATTATTACTATACCGGAGATTATAACTCCAACAGATCCTATGGTATCGGCGAAAATTTCTAAATACGCCCCATATAGATTCAGGTTTTTCTCTCTGTTTTCTTTATTTTTTCCATGAGCACCTTTTGTTTTTAGTTCCGTATGCGGACGCAGTAACACAATACTTACCAGGTTTACCCCAAGACCCACTGACGCAACCACTATTACTGAATGGCCACTGATTTCTGATGGTGAAAGAATTCGCTGGTATGCTTCATATAAAATATAGAAGGATAATAAGATAAGGAACGTACTGTTTAGAAGAGGTGTTAATATTTCTGCTCGATAGTATCCGTAGGTCCTATTTGGTGTTGCAGGTCTTTGGCTAAAATACATTGCAACAAGTGCCATAACAAGACCACAGACATCTATTAGCATATGGCCGGCATCCGATATTAAGGCAAGGCTTCCAATGGCAACTCCTATAATAATTTGAACCCCAAAGTATACAGAAGTTAATAACAAAACAAGTGTCAGAATATTCTTGCTGCTGACAGTTTGCAACTTCAATTTCTATAATTTCTCCTTTTCTTATCAACAATAAGACTTGGATTACTAATAAACAATTTAATTATGAACAAAAAATTAATACTCTATATAGAGCATTATAATAGTACCGGCATACATAAACTAAAAGTGTTTGCGTTTCTCGTTTTAGGTAAATGAAAAATATTTTCCAACAAATTTGGAACAAAAAGCATTTTGACAATGGTATATCAAGTTCATTTAAGGAAATAATAGGCCATTATGAAACCAAGGAGATTTTGAATAAAGCCATTGTTTCTAAGAATCCAGTTCATATATTACTGGTAGGCCGTCCGGGTTCAGCAAAAACAATGTTTTTACTAGAGATCAATCGCCTTTTCAAGTCATCGATTTTTGTCGTTGGTAGTAATACTACAAAAGCAGGATTGACAAATCAACTGTTTGATAGAAGACCGAGATTTGTGCTAGTAGATGAACTTGAAAAGATGAGTTATTCTGACCAGAACTCTCTATTGCATCTTATGGAGAACGGGATGGTTTCGGAAACCAAGATTAACAAAACACGAGAAATGCTTTTACACAGTTCTGTTTTCGCCTGTGCTAATTCCTGTATGAAAATAGCCCAACCGCTCCTATCCCGATTTCTTGTAGTCAAAATTCCAGATTACAGTTTTGAAGAATTCATGGATATCGCTGTATTTCAACTAAAAAAAGAAAAAATGGATGAAATGACAGCTAGAGCAATTTCTCGAACGGTTTGGCAAGAATTTGAAAATAGAGATATCAGAGATGTTATAAAAATCGGAAGACTATCGAGGAACATTCAAGAAGCCGAATTAGTCATAAGAATCCTCAAAAGAAACGAAAGATGAAACCTAGGCTCGTCTTGACGTTGGTTTCTTAGCTGCAAATGAGATTGGAAAGAGCCATCACAAATCTACCGACATCTATCAGCATGTGTCCTGCGTGGGAGATAATAGCAAGCCTATATGTCTCATTACCCCCATTAATTGAATTAGAAAGTAAACTGATGTTACTACTAGCACAACTATAAGGTGTTTGTTCCTATCATCTGCGGATAGGATATGCAAATTATTCACTATCTCAGAAATAAAATAGTTAAAATGCTAAATAAATACAATAAACTCGCAGTGGCGAAATTTTTCTCATAAATTTCCAGGATGCTTATCTAATCTGCAGGATTATAATTCAACAAGAGACCTCGTACTGAGGTAAGGATATAAGCGAACCTATCCTAGCAAGATTATCTAAATTCTAAACTACAAATACCTTGCAGGATTATTCAATTTATTCCCAAATCTTTTCTCCAAAAGTTAATTTCTTGTTCAGCAAAAAGTTACTGATGGATGCAACGCAAACTGCCAGCAGTAACGCAATTGCATATTCGATGTGCCACCTACCAAAAAATACATATGTTATTGATAGTTGGATTATTGCACCAAAACTACATAGCGCTAGAAAAGTCAAATATTGTTTCATAACATGTTTGAATCTAAAGTCTATATCTTCAAATGTCCAGATCTTATTTAAAATAAAATTTGAGGTTATGGAAGTTATTATTCCAAACAATGTTGCATGGATGTACCAAATATTTGGCACGGCGTTTGCTATCAGCAATGACACAAGGTAGTTTATAATAAAACCACTCGCACCGACGGTAAAAAATCTCCCGGCCTTTGACAAGAATGGAATAGATTTATGTCTTTGTTGCTCAGCATAGTCAGAATTATTTTGCAATCTAGCATACTTTTTACCATAAAGATAAAGGTGCCAAATTGCCTTTGAATAGCTGAGTACATGATATAAATCAATTTTATTTGGAATGTATTCTACTTTCTGCCTGAATGGGATTTCCGTGACTTGGATTTTTTCATATTTTACATTTCTCTTTAATTTAACCAGTATCTCCAGAAGTAGTTCATTTCCTTTACCTTCGATAGTAATATTTTCTAAGAGATGGCGGGAAATAGCAAAGCATCTCGACAACGGATCTTGAACATTTTCAATCTTTAATCCATGTCTAATTATTACTCTTGCAGCCTTACCAAGTACAGTTCTTATTAATGGTAACTTTCGTATCGATCTTCCTTTTGAGTGTTTTGATGCAACTATAACTGAAGCCGGAGATTTAATTAATTCACCGGTTAGTATGGGAACAAGTTCTTCGGGGTAAGAATAATCTAAATCTGTTACTATAATAAATTTTCCTGTTGACAATTCCAGTCCTTTCATGATAGCAGTGGAAAAATTTCCTCTTATTGATTTGTAGATTATCTTAGTTAACTCTTGACCGGTATTCTGTAGAATTTCTTTTCCAATATGATCCGCGATATGAAGACCAGGTTTTCTCCTCGGTGATTCTATTGATTCTACAATTGCATCTTGCTTATGGCGAATTAAAATTATTTCAGATGTAATTCCTTTTGGAATCAATGAAGCAATCCGTTTTGGAAGTAAAAACAGAGAGGATTCATGATTGCGCATAGATAAAATAATTGAAAACGTAGGACTATGTTGAACTTCCCTGTCAAGTGAAATTTCTTTATCCTCATTTAACATGGAGGTATTCCACTTATTGCCCGAGCCAATTATTAAGACTATGCTATTTAGAATTTATGGTCTTCCACATTAGGTCATTCTGTGAGAGCCAGTTTTTAGGATTTACTTAGATTCAATATTATTCACCGTGTCATTTTTAACATGGAGGATTTCGTTAACATTTAACGGCACCAGACCTGATTGATCTATCAGTTGTCCACCGATAACATAGATTTTGGCATCAACTGCTACTGCTTCAAGCCCCATACGTCCGGTCGGCAAAGGTGCTTCAAATGTCCATCCATTAGATACAGGATCATATTTTTCGACACTATCATAAACCTCTCCGATGCCTTCACCACCGAAGACATACATATTACCATTGTGCACAGCAGCAGTGAATCCGCTTCTTTTAACCAACATTGGTTCTCGGATTTCCCAAGAATCTGATTGAGGGTCATATACTTCATTCCGATCAAAATTGGATAAAGCTTCATCCATATCTTCAGACATAACACCGTTACCTAAGATTCTACCACCAACGACAAATAATTTACCATCTATTACAGCTGATGAAATATGGTGTCTTGCAGTAGGCATTGGCGATTTTGTAGTCCAAGTATTAGTTTTGGGGTCATATGCTTCATTAGTATTTGTAGGAATATGCGAAGAATTAAGACCTCCAATTGCATATAAAGTTCCGTTAATAAAGTCTGCAGTCAAGGCACCTCTAGCTGATGGAAGAGGAGTGCCTTCGTCCCATTCATTTTTCTTTGGATCATAGATATACAACTTGTCAGTGGGAGTTTTCCTTTCATGAAATCCTCCAACCACGTATATTTTACCATCATAAGTAGCAGCAGCCGTATGATCAAGCGATGCAGGCATTTGAGCTGTCTTATTTTCAAGCCATTTACCATTGACAATATCGTATACTTCCAAAGTATCCTTTTGATTTCCTCCTGCGGCGATATCTTCTCCTCCTATAACATAGATCTTGTTGTCTAGCAATACTGCAGCAAGTTCGTTTCTAGCATTTGACATATTTGGACCAATCTCCCAATATGAGGAATTAGAATTAACATTCATCCCCGTATTATTTGTTGATGGATAAACTTCGTTATCAAATAAAATGAAAAAAACTAGTGCAAAGATAAAACCGCTCAGAACCAGATGCGAAGAGTACTTAATGATATTCACAACTTATCTCCAAATGTTTGACTTAATGTATCTTACTATGATAAGTCAAACCATTTGAATTTGAATTTACTTCGATGGCTCCACGACATTCAGAACTTTTGTGGATTTAAATTATTCAAGATAAATTTGCTTTCGATATGGTAGTGCAATTCGAGTAAACTGCTATTTAGTTCTATTATACGAAAATACTTCATTTACCCCGCTTACTGTCAATCCCGGTTCCTCTCCACCACCCACAACATAGATTTTATCATTGATGTTAACAGCCGCTAAACCGTGTCGAGGAGTGGGCATTGGAACCGATGTTGTCCATTTGTCAGTTGCCGTATCGTAAGCTTCGTTATTATTGAAAGTACCGTTTGGTCTTTCGCCTCCGAATACATAAATTGTGTTATTGATGGCAGCAGAAGCTAGACCGCCTCTGTGCGACGGCATTGGTTGTAGTTGTGACCACATATCAGTAGCTGGATCGTATACTTCAACAACATTGAGATTATGGGAATAACCGCCCACTCTTCCGCCTATCACATACAATTTTTCGTTAACTACAGTGGATGTAAGATGTTCTCTGGGAGTTGGCATGGGTGCTTTTCTTGTCCACTTGTCAGTGCTAGGATTGTAGGCTAAGTTTGTGTCCACTACACCTGTGTGACCTGTGCCCCCTAAGGCATACATGTTTCCGCTAATAAAATTAGCAGTTAGAGCACCTGTAGCATTTGGTAATGGTTCACCCTCTTTCCAGATTTTGGTTACTTCATCATAAATGAACAATTTTTCACTGGGAGATCTGTCGCTCCTGTACCCGCCAACGACATAAATCTTGTCCTCATACGCAGCTACTCCAGAGTGATCCAGTGGCTCTGGTAAGGGAGTTATCATACTCCATCGATTTTCTTTTGGATGATAAGACTCTACGGTAGTAGTTGTATTCCCTTTCTCATCAAATCCACCAATGATGTATAATTTTTCATCCAAGTCTACGTATCCAAAATCAGTTCTGGGCGTTGTCATATTTGCCCCCTCAGTCCACGTTGGGGTAGCAGGTGACACGGATGATGCATCGGTAATTGGTAGAGAAAAAACAGCGGCATCATAATGAAATAATATAATAATATTAAGTAGAATTATAAGCATCGATTGGTTAAAAGTTGAAATATCCATTGAATTTACCATTCTGAGATAATTGTAGAACAAACCTAATAAATTTTCAGTTAAATATAATAAAGCAAGCCTTATATTGTCAAGCTCAAACTTGTCCGCCTTAGTTGGTACTTTAACATTGATCTTATGTTTGGTAATGATAATTTCAGGTCATCTTAACAAGGGAGCTGCAGAGGAAATTTTTGTTAAAGACAAAAACCTAAAAGTACAATTGGTAGCAGAAGGATTAAACCAGCCCACCAGCATGGCATTTCTTGGACCTGACGACTTGCTAGTCCTAGAAAAAGAAGGAAAGGTACAAAGAATTATTGGAATTAATTCTCAAGCCTCTACAGTATTAGACGTTACTAATAAAGTGAATAGTTCTTATGAACGAGGTCTTATAGGAATTGTTATTCAATCAAATGGTCAAGCAAGCAGTAATAACAGCTATGATGAACCAGAAATGAAGAATATGTATTTGTATTACACTGAAAATGTTACTGATAAAAGCATGACCAATGAAAGTTGTTTAGCCAATGAATGTCCAACAATTGGCAATGTGGAAAATAGATTGTATAAATATCAATTTGAAGACGGCAAACTAGTAAATCCTACACTTATGTTGAGTATTGATCTAAATGATACTAGCGACTTCATACACGTGGGGGGGATAATTACAATAGGACCAGACGACCACATTTACTTGACCGCCGGAGATGGAAAAACATGTGGATACTATGAGGAATGTCGTATGATAATCAACGGAGGACCACTTGATTCTCAAACTGCAAATAGTAGAGACGGACACATCGCATCGGGGAAAGGAGGCATACTCCACCTTAGCCAGGATAATGGACAAGCATTATATCTAAAAGGAATACTTGGAGATGAATATCCTCTCAATTTGTATTATGCTTATGGGATTAGAAACAGTTTTGGAATTGACTTTGATCCAATGACAGGTCTTTTATGGGATACTGAAAATGGTCCTGCGTTTGGTGATGAAATAAATCTTGTGGAACCCGGTTTTAATAGTGGCTGGACCGCATTTCAAGGGATTTGGCCTATTACAAATGATTCCCTATTGGCGAATGATCCTCCGCCAGGGATTGCAAAAGGATACTTTACATTCAATGAAAAATTAGGAAATGATAATAAACCCTTATATGACTTTGATGGTAAAGGAAGATATAGCCAACCAGAATTCACATGGAATCATACTGTCGGGGTCACTGCAATTAAATTTTTCAATTCTGAAAAATTTGGAGATAACTACGAAAATGATTTATTTGTAGGCTCATATAATGGAGGGTTTATTTATCATTTTGACCTGACAGATGACAGGAAGCAGCTTTTACTTAAAGGAGTTTTGCTGGATAAGGTTGCAAATACCGGAAAAGAATTGAGTCAGGTAGCTCTTGCCCGAGGATTTGGCGGTATAACTGATTTAGAAGTTAGCCCTGATGGCAATCTCTACATAGTCTCAATAACTGAGGGAAAAATTTGGCGACTTGTGGCACAGGACAATGATTGACTTGCAACTGAATCAGAACTTGTCAAATAAAGGTAGAGCAAATTCATTATGAATTTAATTTTATGGACCAATTTCCAAACTACCAAAAGCAGTATCAAATGTAAACATTGATTCAGTCAAATTGCTTGGTTATACTCGTTCAGAATTAACAGAATCAATTCTTAGCTCATTCTTGTGACATAGTCTTTTCAATGGTAACTTACTTTGGAACATTTGAAGTACTTAAACAAATGCATTTTCCAAAGCACAATTGGAAATATTCATTCAAATTTTTCCCATCATGCATCTAATAGAGAAATTCGAAAGAAATTACACTAGTATTTTTTAGTTAAAAAACAAGATTTAAGTTATGCTGTGTGGTCTATTTTGCTTGCATGACAGGTCTAAAAATATTGCTTACTTATCTGATATTTTTTGTTGTTATCATAACTTTCGTATATGCCATTCCTTCGTCAAACGCCTTTAAGAAATATGAGTTTGTCGAGAGGTGGGGGATTAATGGATCAGGGGATGGACAATTTGACGTACCGCACAGCATGGTGTTTGATAAATCCGGAAATATGTACATAACTGATACTCACAATAATCGAGTGCAAAAATTTTCGAGTGATGGAGAGTTTATTGGAAAATGGGGATCTGAGGGATCGGGTGATGGACAGTTTATCAACCCGGAAGGAATTGACATTGATTCAAAGGGGGCTATTTACGTTGCTGATACTGGGAACTCAAGGATGCAAAAATTTTCGAGTGATGGAGAGTTTATTGGAAAATGGGGATCTGAGGGATCGGGTGATGGACAATTCTCAAATCATGCTCATGGTATTGTAGTCGATTCATCAGACAATGTGTACGTAACTGATAGATTCAATTTCAACGTGCAGAAATTTTCGAGTGATGGAGAGTTTATTGGAAAATGGGGATCTGAGGGATCAGGTGACGGACAGTTTGATGAACCACATAGCAGCGTTATAGATTCTAGTGGTCGTGTATATGTTTCAGATATGAATAATCACAGGATACAAATTTTTTCCAGTGATGGAGAGTTTATTGGAAAATGGGGATCTAAAGGATCAGGCGATGGACAATTTGTGCTGCCACTTGGCATAGGTGTAGACTCGAACAATAATGTGTACGTTGTAGATCAAGGTAATAACAGTGTCCAACAGTTTTCTAATAACGGGTCTTTTATTGCTAAAATGAAAATTAATCAGACCTCACAAGACCGCTCAACAGTTCTAGAAGATATTGAATTGAACAAGTCGGATGATTTATTTTTGACTGATAGGGGCCAGCATAACATTATCGTATTTAATCTTGTACAATAGCCCAGGTGCCGACAATACAACCATGACTACTGTCAACTGTCCACAACTCGGCGAACCCATACGGGCAATGGCGATACTATCGATTATCTTAATCCTATTAACTTTTTGGCCTTGGTCGCATTTTGGAAACTCACTATACTTTGGAGATGATTTAATTCTTACTTCCTCTACTAATTCTTCCACTTTCATGCAAGGGGGGCTGGCTGAAACTGAGAAAGGTGATGTATATGTGGTGTGGGTGGATGGTAACTCAGTATACTTTAGATCGAGTCAGGATTACGGAGTAAAATTTGGTAATCCGGTGTTATTGAGTAACGCTAATGTGTCATTATCTCCACAGACAGGTCCAAAGATATCTGGAACTGAGAAAGGTGATGTATATGTGGTATGGGTGGATGGTAACTCAGTATACTTTAGATCAAGTCAGGATTACGGAGTAAAATTTGGCAATCCCATTCGTCTGAGTAATGAGGCAAGAATTGCTTCTTCTCCGCAAATAGCTGCAACCGAGAAGGGTGATGTATATGTGGTCTGGGCGGACCAAAATACAGCCAGTGGGGATATCGACGTTATTTTAAAAAGGAGTTCAAATAACGGGATGGAATTTGGAAGCAGTGACAGACTAAGCAGGAAAAATGACATCTTGTCACTTTCTCCGCAAATAGATGGAACAGAACGAGGCGACGTATTTTTCGTACGAATTGACAAGAATAACATGACAGGTGAAAGTGAAATAATCTTTAGAAGCAGCTCAAAAATGGGAGAAGACTTTAACAGCAATATTCCACTGGACAGAGACCCGGGTGATTTTACAGTATCTGTTTCACCAGATTTAGCTGGAACAGAACGAGGCGACGTATATGTTGCTTGGAGTGAGAATAACATACAATTTAAGGAAATTTTAGGCAACGGAACTTGGTTTTCTGAGACTGTAACCATCAATAATATTTCAAGTCTAGGATTTTCTCCTCAAGTTGCGGCCACAGAAAAAGGTGATGTGTATTTGCTATGGGTTAACCAGATTAATGGTACAGAAACTAAAGATTTACTCTTCAAGAGAATTAGTCATGAAATTCTGGAGTAGAAATAAAGGATACGCTTTGCTTTAGAAGACAGGACTATACGAAGAATTTAAGATGACAATTTGTAATTATCATGAATTTGATTAACAAGACCTAAATAACGCAAAATCCCTGATCACAGTGAATTTTCCTTGAAGGTTCAGTCGTCAATACTAATTTTTCTCTTTGTTACAATATTTGTTGTATCATTTGGAGTAATTTTATTTCAGCTCGCCCTTACTAGGATATTTTCAATTATTTTATGGTATGACTATGCATTCATGGCGATTTCCGTGGCCTTTTTTGGTCTTGGTATTGGAGCATTTACCGTCTATGTGTTAAGGAATAAAAAGAAAATTTCAACACAACTTGATGGCTATGGCACTTTTGTTCCTTCCAGAATAATCATCCCCACAGTTACATTTGCTATTTCGATACCCATCTTTCTTCTCATACTTGCGTATGTTATTCCACCGAGCACGGCTTTCATTTATCTATTTTATATAGCAGCCTCAATTCCATTCTTTTTTGCAGGTGTGTCACTTGCGTGGATTTATGTGGCAATGCCTAAAGAAATAAGCAAACTATATTTTGTAGATTTAATCGGAGCTGCAATTGGAACGCTTGCGCTTGATCCAATGATGCAACAACTAGGTGCAGAATCAACGTTACTTGCTCTCGCCGTCATCATTAGTATCGCAACCGTCATTACAACTTTGATAATCTACAAATCGAATAAAATAAAATCGAAAATAGAAGAACGACAAGAAATAGAACTAATTGATAACAGGACAAAATATTACGTAATTATTACCTTCGGAGTCATCGTCCTATTAACAGTTGGTAACATAGTTGGATTGAACAACATTGTATCAATAGAACCAGGAGAAAATAAAATATTGCATTACAGACTGGCAGACGCTTCATTCCAACATGTTGGAACATTATGGAACTCTTTTTCCAGAATTGATGTAACAGAACAACCATCTATGAAG
Source organism: Nitrososphaeraceae archaeon (assembly GCA_035250685.1). Classification (GTDB taxonomy): domain Archaea; phylum Thermoproteota; class Nitrososphaeria; order Nitrososphaerales; family Nitrososphaeraceae; genus TA-21. Next base: position 19,581 of record DATFEX010000036.1, read on the forward strand.
GATGAAATAGATACGAGCAGGAAGAAAGTGATTGCATCAATACTTATTGATGCAGATGCTGATACACCTATCTATGGTTGGAATGGATCAGTTTCAGACTTGGAATGGATCAAAGGTTATATGGACTTTCTTCCCTATGAAATGTCCAGTCACAAGATAAATCATACACTAGTTATCGGAAGTGGAGGGGGTGGAGACGTTTTGGTCGCACTGGCAGGAGGTTCTAAGAATGTTACTGCAGTAGAGCTTAACCCATCGATAGTAACAACGGTAAAGAAATATGGTATGGCGGCCGGAAATTTATACGATAGAAACGATGTATCGCTTAATATAGACGACGGAAGGCGATTTGTAGGTTCAAGCAACTCAACTTATGATATGATTGTAATAAAGCTGGTTGATTCTTGGGCGGCTCAGCTTGCAGGTGGATATGCGCTTTCAGAAAATTATCTATACACAGTTGAAGCATTTAGAGAATATCTACAACACTTAGATCCGGATAATGGAATGTTAGTTATGGTTAGATGGAATATTGAGTTGCCAAGACTATTACCTCTAGTGGTCGAATCATTACATCAAGAGAAAATGGGAAGAAGCATGGAAGAAATAAGCAAGCAATTAATAGTAGTTGAAGATCGCCCGGGGTTGTACTTTGGCTCAAACCAAGAAAGAACAATATATCCGGTTTTAGTAATGGTAAAAAATAGCCCCTTTAATGCTGATGAGATTACTTCGGTAAGCGAGCGGGTTGAAAATAATGATGCCAAAGTAATAGCAATACCTGGCAAGTATGTAGAACCTCCATACGACAAACTCTTTGCTTCTAATATTATTTCAGGGACTAGCAATGGAACTCAAGATGGTCCTAGTAATATTCATCCATTTGGCAGCCCTAACTGGGAACAGGCAGGGTTGGGACTGAAAATACCTACTGATGATTCGCCCTTTTACTTCGCGAAGGAGTTGGTTCCGAAGCAAATGGTATTACTTTTAGAAACAGTATTGGTAGTCTCTTCTGTAATGGCCGCGCTTTTGATATATTATTCAAGATTAAATAAAATCCAATCCAATCAAAATATTGGTTTGCCCATACTGTTTGCGATATTTATTGGACTTGGATTCATATTTGTGGAAATTACATTTATTCAGAAATTTTTACTTCTTTTAGGAACTCCGATTTTCGCTTTAACGGTAATCCTATTTTCAATTTTACTTTCAACTGGTATCGGCTCGTATTTGAGTGGTCGTTTATTTAATAAAAAGCCATTTAATGCTATAGTTGTATCGATACCGATACTATTTGGCCTAATACTAATAAATTATGTATTCCTGCAAGAGATTATAACTTCTAATCTAGGACTAGATTTTCCAAAAAGGGTCCTCATGACATTTGCACTTTTGTCACCCATTGGAATTGTAATGGGTTTTCAATTTCCCAGTATCACAAGGATTGCCTACTCATATCTTGACAAAAAAATTGAAAATAAAAGGTCATTTGATAGTAGTGAGAGCAAGGTAGTAACTCTACTTTGGGGAGTTAATATTATTGCTTCCGTAATTGGAACGGTGCTTGCTGCCATTTCATCTATGACTATAGGTTTTAACGGCAATCTACTAATCGCCGCAGTGTTATATTTAGGAGCACTTTGTTCCGCAGCAATTATCAATAAACGTGGACATCTAGTAAGTACCAAAGAAGATAGCATATCTCAAATATAGCTAAAAAGGATAAACAAACAGATTAATGAAATCCACTAAACAATATAGTGTCCAATTTTGTTTGATACTAAAAATAGTAAAAAAGTAATAATATTAAAAAAAATCTCAATTGATATTGATCCCAGTCTAATCTTTCCTAACCTCAATAAATTTGCCAAACCCATGATTCTCACGCATCATCATAAATTCGTATTTTTCACTTTGAATATCGTTAAACGTGGCTACTGTTTCTGAAGAATTATAATACAGTGAAGCAATCCTTCTTTCTCTTTCATATTTTTGAACGTAATCTCTATCTGTTAATCTATTAAATAAGTTCTGATCGGCAACTAATATGAAATGTTTTGTTGTCAACGGTCTTGTGAAATTATCGTTGGGAAGATCGGTGTCCCTAAAAATAAAATCATTATTAAAAACATACTTTGGTATCCACATCAACGCCCGAGTTCGATGACTGCCTATTAGGGTAATGCCGTCGTCGAATTTATCATTTTTTTCGCTACCTGATGTTAACTCCTTTACAACATAGGAGTATAGATTGATGTATTCGCTGTTTAGATTTGACGAAATTAGTGCTGTCGTAGTTAAAAATCCAAAGAGTGTGATGGCAGAGACTATTCCATATAGCATAACATTCTTTATCTTCTGATATTTTATTGTCCTTACAGAGCTGTCAATAAGCACACTTGAAACAATACAGAGAGCTGGAAAAAGCATTATCCAGTGAAAGTGGGTAACCCACCCTATGCCATATAGAAAGATTAGATATGGAAGTGTCCATAGTAGGATAAAGTAGTCTCTTTTCACAACAGAGTAAATAATACCTGCTCCTCCGAGTATTAACATGAGAGGATCAAAATCGAAAATTAAAAGTATTGAAGTTCGCAAGTTTCTGATTGACTCTCTCACTGCCTGATATAGTACGCCTTCTATCCATTCATCAAATTGACCAACTGATATTGCGTATAAAGGCCATATCATTGGAATAAAAATCACTGGAATCAACCATATTCCTGCATGTCTCAGACTTTTTTTGGTAATGCCATTACCTTTTCTCATAATTAGAAACATAACCAGTGGAATCATCGTAACGACTGGTACTTTAGTAAAAATTGCTAACCCTAGAAAAATGCCAGAAAAAATTAACAGCATATTACTTTTATAATTTCCATTATTCGTGTATCCAATTTCAGCTCTTTTTGAATAGTATACTGCAAATAAGATTGATAACAAGAGAAATGGCAGCAGGATTGAATCAAGAAATATTCCTCGCAACATCCAACCTACGGGCATTACGGCAAATAAGGCAGACGAGATAAAAGCTACCCGCATATTATATCTTATTTGCGCTATCTTGTAAACTAGAAAAGTATCAAATACGGCAAGTATACCCATCAAGACTCGCGGTACGAGATAAAGCATTTCAATTGATTTTCTATCGCCGGAAGGATTAAGCGAATCTGGGTAATTAATCAATGACAGCGCCCCAGCCAAAAAAATCTGTCCAAAGTAAGGATGGTCATAAAGATAATCGTATGTAACTCTGGACTCTTGGGGACCAAGTCCCTGCATAACCTGCATTGCTCGTCGCATATAGTGACCTTCATCCACATGAAATGTAGGAAATCCAACTGGATTCCAAAGATGAGTAAATCCGGATGCGACTAAGATGATAAGTAACAAGAAAATACATAGGCGGGAATGCTTTTCTGGACGCCGGTCAGTTTTTGTCATATAGATCTACTTAATTTTTCTTATATTGCACTGAAGAAAAATGAACATTAATAGTTTGCCTTAACTTCAATATAGCTCCTCCAATCAAGTCCCCGCATTTTTGCAATCTCCTTATATACGTCATCTAGTATGCTTGTGTATGGATAACTCTTGAAGTCAGAGAATGTCCTGTCCAGCTTGAAGGTTTCGTGCAAGGTTGAATTGTTGTAGAGTTGTGTTGCATACTGGACATGTTCTTTCTTACTATTGCCCAAGAATAGTGATCGCATTTCATCATCAGTTACAAGAATGAATTTTTGAGTTTTAAAAGGCCCGCCAATATAGTCTCTATTTTCTTCAAACCATTTGATATCTAGATCGTTACCAAATACAAGACTAGAAACCCAGTAAAAACTATATATCCCTCCAGGGCCTACCAACGTTGTTCTTTGAGTGACGTTATTAGTACCGGTGTCATTAGTAGATGCCATTTGTGTGATCTTTGATACAAGTTTAAAGTAAGGTGCATTAACATTTTGCGTTATCAGCATTGTGGAAAATATGAAACCAAAGAAAATTATGCTTGCAAAGACCGTAATCTCTATAGGACCTATCAGCTTCTTATTTTTCATAGCTCCGAATAAATCAACTAAGACTTTCGTTGCAACGATACTAAATGCCGGAAGTATCATAATAAGATGAAAGAAATATACCCAATTTAGAAGGTATAAGAAAATGAGATACGGAAAGGCCCAAAGCAAAATAAAGTAATCTTTTTTTACAATGGAGTAGGCAAGACCAACGGCAGCAAGTCCAAGCAGTATTGGGTCCATTCTGAAAAATACATTTTTGATCTCATCTGGAAATGGCCTATCTGACCTTGTTGCCTGCCAAAGAACACCATCCAGCCATTCGTTGAGCTGACCGGCTGATAAGGCATATGCAGGCCATATCATGGGAATTAAGATTACAGGTATCAACCATATTCCTGTAGATTTAAGACGATCTTTAGTTCTACTACCGGTCTTTCGGCTTTTTAAAATGATGAATATTATCAGAGGAATCATCGTAAAGACTGGAACCTTTGTAAATATCGCAATGCCCATAAAAATCCCAGAAAGTAAAATCAGTATAGTGTTCTTGTCAAAGTAATTTTTGTTTTTGTTACTATGATTAGTATTTTCATCTGCCGTTCTTTTGGCATAGTATACTGCAAATAATATTGATAGTAAAAGAAAAGGCAGCAGGATGGAATCCAGATAAATTCTTCTCAGGAACCAAGTTGCAGGCATTACAGCAAATAAAGTGGACGAAATAAATCCTACCTTTCTATTGTATCTCATGGTTCCTATCTTGTAAACTAGAAAAGTATCAAATATGGAAAGAACGCCCATCAATACCCTAGGTACCAAATGAAGCAGTTCTATAGAATGTATAGTGGCAGAGGGATCAAGTGATCCAGGGTAATTAATTAAAGACAATGCACCAGCCAAAAAAAACTGTCCAAAGTAGGGATGGTCGTAATTATAGAAATACAACTCGGGTGGTAGCTGAGGACCCAGACCGTTGAGAACATACAGGCTTCGTAATAAATAAATTCCCTCATCCTGCTCGAAGGTAGGGAACCCCGTTGGATTCCAAAGATGTATGAATGCGGATAATAATATAGGCATTAACAATAAATACTTGCTTTTAGAAAATCGAGTTGTAATACTGAAGGGGCCGGAAGCGTTCTTCATAGTAGTTCCGGGGATTTTGAAGTGGTATTATCCATTTGATTTCGATAGATTTTACATATATATAGTTGTAAGGATTGGTCCTCACAGTAAAATGAATCAAACACTATGGTATCTGGAGATAGATTGTTTAGGCATTGATCTATTGTAAATCAGATTGAGACAGGTTCAGAACCTTAGAATTTCAATGGAGGTGTGGTCTTTAATAGACAAAGGACGACACGGAGCATCATCGTCACCTTTTATTACTACTACCGGATTTGATACTTCTTTCCCCTCATAAACAGTTACTTTAAAATCCAGACTAATCCCGCCATTCTGTACTTTTGACACGATCCACAAAATACCTTGTGGATCTGTTTTCGATGTAACAGTAAATGGGGGATTATGATCTGGCTTAACTTCGGCTGTGTATGCAGTATCACCTTTAAGCCCCATGACAAATATTCGCACGTCCGTATCATTGTTCTTATATAAAGTGCATTTTACATCCATATGAATACCGTCAACGTTTGGATATGATATTGAGAGCAAGAAAGGGGAGGCAACAAGCAGTATGCCGTATGTCGTGAATGCTAAATTTGAAGACATTGCGAATAGACATACAGAATATTATTGCGTTATTAATCAATCGATAGTGACAGAATCTGGATGACATCGTGTCTCTAAAAAACACGAAGATACATATTTCGTGACCCGTCGGTAGTAGTATAAAAGACTTTTGTGATGAGTATTCGTAATATATTTTAGTGAGGAAAGGTCAAAAGTACGAGATGAATCCGAGCAAATTGTTATTTGCAAGCATACTAGGATTAGCTATCTCGCTGTCTGTTTTGCTTACTGTCTCACTCGTCGATCAGATACACGCAGCAAAGTATCCATACGACGCAGCATTG
>DATFEX010000037.1:0-16908 GCA_035250685.1 Nitrososphaeraceae archaeon
ATAATATCATCGCCATCAAGTCCAGAAATTTCCTGTTCCGTTTGGCCGCAGAGTCCACTACGGCTATACATAAATATCTGAATAGAGTCTTGATTTTGATGTCAATTTGTTTAACTACAAAAGCAAAATTTTCAGTTGTCCTATCTATGCTTGTTGCAGTAGCAATTATGCTAAATCCCAACGTAACAACCGCATCAACGGCTAACCAAACTATGGTACAAGTCGGAAATGGAACCGGTAGTATATCGATGACCGTATACTCGCCAAATCAGGTAGAAATTCTCTCAGGCGAAAGTGTAACTTGGTATAATCCAACACCAGTAGCAGAACCTCACACCGTCACATTTGTTTTAGATAATGAAGCAAAGGCTGACTTGGTTGCGCCATATGCTATTTCCAATAATTCCTCATTTGCGCCACTTATTCCAAACTCCAATAGTGAGCCACTTCTTACTCCTGACAATAGTGCCATAATAGCGGTTAATAAAAGGGTGTTTAATCCTGTTGTAATAGATTCTGTTAACAAAGTCACTTTTTTGAACCAAAATGCAAACTATACTTTGACTGGTACTGAAAAGTACGTCAATTCAGGTTGGCTTTTGCCTAAAGGATTGGAAGGAACGTATCCGGGTTCTGGAAATTCATTTACTGTTACTTTTCAAAAGACTGGAAACTACGGATACCTCTGCTTAGTACATCCATATATGTCTGGTAGTGTAACAGTGAAATAATATATCGAATATATTAACACGTATTGGAACATGATGCTGCATCCATCCGCAAACAGGCACCGAATCCGAATGGTCCTGTAAAGCAAATAAAATAATTAATATTTAATTTGTTATTCTAACAGGATTTATAAAAAACCATTCTGCTTCATCAAAATCCATCTCGACAACTATTTTATATCTTTGGTTCACTATATCTCCTGGAATATTAAAATTAAAATCTGCACAATCTTCTACAGTTGAACCGCAATCACTATTCTCCAATTGCAATAATGGGTAAGAATCAAATGGAATATGACCATCACTCAAATCTCTATCAACTAAGTAAACAGTTACATGCTCGGGAGACAAGCTTGCATCGCATTCATCGTTACCATCACATTCTACTTCTAGAGACAAGCTGTCGTCGTCTTCTTCTAATTTCATATTGCTGGCAAGTTCAGCGTCATCATCATGTATAATTTGTGTTTCATCTCCAAAATCTAGTGAATAATCTGCGCCGAATTCATAATTATCATCTTCTGAGTTAATTATCACCAACGGTATTTCATTAAATGGAACAGGGTCAAATGCATATACTTCATTATTATATGTAAACAAAGTAATCAACACAAACAGAATAGCACAAATAGCCATAAACGCTACCATTAGAGGTAATGTTTTCTTCGGGTTCACAGAATTCTTCATGTGTAAAACTTCGATATCACAATACTATATCAAATTTACGTATTACGCGATCACTATTCGAACACTTATTACTCGATAAGTGTTCCCTTAATAAGGAAGTCATATAAGCAAACATTATTCTAAAAGTCTCAATGAAAGAAATCATGTTAACAGTTGCAATAGGAGTTGGAATTTTGTTGACAATTACCTCATTTAGTCATGGTTTTAATTCTGTATATGCAAAACATGACACACTTAGAGTCGACTGCAAAGATCTTGCTATTGACCTTATAAGCTGGGATGGATTGTACGGATACATAAATGATGATGATCTAGCAGATCTTGAGGATGATTTTGCTGATGATCCGGACAATGACGTAGATCCCTCATCCTTTGAGGACATCATCGATGAACATATGGAGGATTTATTAGATGACTTTGAAGATTCCAAATGTGAGAAGCATATTAATGAAGATCTAGAGGAATGGGTAGAAGACATTAACTTTAATAAGTAAAAATATGAAGAATAGAATAAGATTCAACAAATAATTAATTCATATTATTTTCTAGTTTGATTTGATTGCAATTGTAATAGTCTTCTACCAAATAAGAACTAGAAATGTCCTTGAACAATACAACATGACATTATTTCCAAATTAAGATGCATTAATTTCTCTGCGATCCTTATTTGCTGCAAGAATATTTGGTGAGGACTTTAATAGTTTCTAATTACACGGTAGCCTGAATAATTAATGGATAAGTTTACCATCCAATCTGTAGAAATTGGTACTTAATACTAGGCCATCAGTATTATTAATTCTGATTTGAAGGTATCCATGTTCTTTATTGTTTACAAAGGACCAAGAAGGATCAGCAGAAAATTCGTATAGTCTTCTACCTCCAGCACCGGAAATAAACCATTGACCGTTACTTGATTCGGCCATTAAATGATTGTGGGCAGCAATTTCGTATACTTGAATATCTTTAGGCAAATTACTTGTGATCTCTGAGATCATTTGAATGGTTGCGTTTTCCGCCATATGATCAGACCCCGGAGGTGTATGCGCCGGTTTATGTGTAAATAGCATAACATTCTTTATACCTTCCATGAACGTTGTATTTGATACCAGAGATTTTCCCCAATTTGATTGGAAGCTGGTATTTCCATTTGTATTTAGTCCAAGCAATATTGTGGTATCGTTTGCGACTTTACGATACCAATGATCTCCACAGTAGTTAAGTGTCTGATTTAATATTTTCAAGTTTCCGTTTTCTAAAGACTCGTGATTACCTACGACACAAGCGATTTTTCCTGCTTCCTTAAAATCACTATAAGTCTCTGTAAAATTACTAAGATCAGGCTTGTAACAGAGATCCCCCAAGGCAACAAAGATATCGGGATTATCACTCTTAATTCTATCATGTAAAGTTTTTGAGCACTCTAGATCACCCACTGCATCAATTATTGTTATTCTTGGCTGATTTAATTTGTCATTCTCATTTACTAAAGAATTTGTGGACTTATGATTAGTAACGTTTTGTGAATATGCAGTCAGATCAACAACACTAGCTGAAACAAACATCAATATTGCAAATGAGATAGCTAACATCTCTATCGAGCCCCTTCAGTTTCAGGTGAAGAGTTTTTAGTCAAAGGCATTGCATCTTCTTTAATATAAAAATTATGATTATTATCATTAAATCCAAGGTCAGTAAGGGTTAGAACCACAAATCCATTGTCAATTAGATATTTCATTTCCCTATCGAAGAGTTCGACGGAAGTATCATAAGGTTCCTGGTTATCTATAGAATGATAGCCAATTATTGGTATTGCTACTATTTTTCCAGCCTTTGTGTTATACATGCTCTGCAATTCTACTTCTCTAACAAACTCATCAAACATCAATTCAGATATCTCACTTCCGTGAGGTGAAAAATTAGGAAATTTGTTGTTTAAGCTTGCATGATATCTGTCGTGAGACCATTCTCTTATGGAATATTTATTTGTGCGAGTAACAGTACCGTCATCCCAAAAAGTCCTACAATCTTGCTGATACTTGTAGCTCCTTGTCTTAAATCCATGATTAATCCAACCATCACAATTTAGAAACATGAGCTTTGAATGTTCAGATAATCCCAAATCAAAATATTCCGATACGGTTTTAAGAATGCTAGAATTATGAGCACCTTCATTATTTGGAAATTGGAAGAAGGTAGGGTCTAAATCCTGTTTCTCTAAACATTTCTTTGAACCTGCTATTTCTTTCTTAAGATCACTAGAAGATAAGTTCGGAAGATACCTATGCTCCATACCATGCGATTCAATACTATGTCCTTCATTCTGTAATATTCTAATCTGATCCCAACTCATTGCATTCTCATAGTCATCGTTTATCACTTCTGTTCCATTGTTTAGTCTATAGTAACCTTTACCATCAATAAAACTACAAATTATAAAAAATGATGCCTTAAATCCGTACTTGTCCAAAATTGGTTTTGCATTGGTAAATTGAGTGAGGAAACCCCTATCGAATATGATTATGACAGCTTTATCAATATTGGAACTGACATTTTTGTTTAGTACAACAAGTTCTTGTTCAAAACTGGAACTATTATTATTGGAAGAATCGATATCTGATACGGAATAATAATCATATTCAGTTTTCAGGGCTTCAGCATTGGATGTATTTAAGAGAAGTAAAGAAAGCATCAAGTTAGTCATACAAAGAAAAAGCTTGAAATGTTTTTCCCCCAAATATGATTTGTTCACCGGATAAATGAGTTACTTAAAGTAATGAATATAAACATTCAGGAGAGAGGGTCAAAATAATTTTTCTATATTGCAAAGATGGGAAATCCCTAAATATATCCATTACCGGAGTGTCATTACATAGATGAAAGTCTCTCTAAATTGGTGCACACGAATGTTCCTAAAAGTAGTTGTTCCGGTGGTTCCAATGGCTTTCTTAATTTTTTGTCTTCAAATCGGTCCCTTAACCTCTGATTCACAAATTAATGCTATCAGAGCTAATGTAACTGCTTCCAATCCAATCGTAATTGACGACAGACTTGATTTGGACTTGTACTTTAAGGGACTCAAAGCTCCAACTTCTATGATATTTCTAGGTCCTGATGACATATTGGTAACCCAGAAAAATGAAGGTACAGTTGAACGAATTGTAAACGGTGTTAAACTCACAGATCCTCTAGTAACGGCTCCGGTCGCTAAAAAAGATGAAAGGGGGTTATTAGGAATTGCGACTACGAGTGATCCAACTAGTAACAAAACTAACGTATTTCTCTACTATAGTGAGAAAGCACCAACGAAAGGAGAAGTTCTTGGAAATAGGATCTACAAATACGAACTCGCCGAAAATAGAACTAAGTTAATCAACCCAAAACTGCTTTTAGACCTTCCAGGTGAACCAGGACCCGGTCATAATGGGGGAGTATTGAAAATTGGACCTGATAATAATATTTACTTAACAATAGGTGACGTAATGAGAACAGGATATAATGAAAGCCACTTGTATGAAACACAAGCCCAGAATTTGCCCAATGGTATGGAGGTCGATGGAAGAGCTGGAATTCTAAGAATTGATCAAGAGGGCAAACCTGTGGAAGGTGGTATCCTTGGCAGTAAATATCCACTGAACCTTTATTATGCTTATGGCATAAAAAATAGCTTTGGTATTGATTTTGATCCAGTTACAGGAAATCTTTGGGATACAGAGAATGGACCTACCTTTGGTGATGAAGTTAATTTAGTTGAACCAGGTTTTAATAGTGGTTGGAAAAAAATTCAAGGTATATGGAACGTAAACAGCACATTGGGCAAAGATGGAAAGGCCACTATTAATTCCGAGGATCTAGTGAACTTTGAAAACAAAGGAAAATACAGCCCACCAGAATTTACCTGGGATCGTTCAGTAGCACCGACAGCTTTAAAATTTCTTGACACAGATAAGCTTGGCCCAGAATATGAAAACGACATTCTAGTAGGTGATATCAAATATGGTAACATATATCTCTTTGAATTAAGTAGTGATAGAAAATCAATAGCCTTAAACGATCGGTTAAGCGAACCTATCTTGAATAATAAGGAAGAACTGTCAAATATCTTGTTCGCATATGGATTTGGTGGTGTTACCGACATTGAGATTAGCCCGGATGGTTACCTTTATGTGCTCATTTATGATAAAGAAGATGGAAGAATATATAGGGTAAGATGATTTACTTCGCAGAAATATTTGATTATCCTCAAAAATAGTTAAATTCTGAATGAATGATAACAAAAAGGGCATTTTGGAATCAATGGGATTAATCCAAATTGTTAGAATGGCTACTCAAGAAGCTCAAGAATGACAAGGAAACCGATAATCATGCTGCCATTTGTCTAACGTATTTTTCAGCGTATCGCTTTCAGTCATTAAATACAACCTTTCTAGCATCTTGATGTATTCAGGATGCTGTTTGTGCATTACAATCCTATCCTTAGCCAAAGAGTAGTATGTTCCACAGTCTACCGAGAGGTCGTCGATGTTTTTCTCCAATACTTCTACACCTTTCTTGAATAGTGTCTTCGCTCGTTCATCTCCGGTGTATTCGTAGTAGGTCATCAGGTTCGCAACGCAATAGAGGTGACTGTTCAGAATCGTGGAATTGTAATTTTCAGTCACCACTCCCAAAAGCCAGCCGTCCTGATTTAGAACAGGAGAATTTAGACCGTAGAAAACCTTTTTGGAAAATTCTAAGTATTTGGAATCATCTGTTTCATTATATTTTTTAGCAGTAACTAGCATCGCCTTGCTCTGAGCTTCACAGCCATACCAGGGAGCAGATATTTCAGAGTAGAAGTCCCAATTGTAGTTGTAAGGTATCAGATAGTAATCTGAATGGTCTTCATAGTTACTGCCATTAAGGAACCAGTCAGCATTGTCGATAAAATTAGGATTATAGACTTTGCCTATATTAAGCCCAAAGAGGTTTTTGTAATCTACCACGGTGTTATAGTTTGCATCTTTTGAATATTCAATATCAGACCAATCTGTTTCGTTCCATCCATTATTGTTAACTGTTGTCGAGTCAGGAGCATCAGCGTCTTCCCCATCACTGTTGTCGATTTTATAATAGGAGATATAGACCTGAGCATCATCAACAAAATTATCTACTTCCGCTAATACATCAATTGGCTTCATCATTGGAATTGTTGAATCAGTGAGAAGTATTACGGAAAGTGAAACCAAGAGCGCCGTCTTAATTATTATTGCCATTTTAATACTTGCGGAGATATTACTTTTTTGGTGCAGCAATTCCTTTCATCGACATCTTCAAACCTTAAAAATATTACGGGAAATCTTTCGCTAAACATACACGAAAGATAACCGCATGATTAAATCTGAACTTGAACTTAATTATCGTTGCGACAACAAATAGCATATAACAATCAACTACAATGAACCCTAGAGTTCCTTCATTAGAATTTTGGCGTTATCAGTTCCACCGAACCCGCAAATCTATAATTCCGGGTATGTGAAATTACAAATTTGTAAACTTTTTCTTACATATCAAGGCCACCAAAACTGTTCCTATGAAAGGAGCAGAGAAGTAAAGCCACAAATCTCCAAAAGAGCCGGATAAAAGTGCCGGAGCTAAAGAGCGAGCAGGGTTCATGGATGCACCAGAAACAAGCCCAAAGAAGAAAATATCCAATCCAACAATTCCACCAATGGCAATACCACTAAAACCACTCAATCCTTTAGTAAGAACAACTACATATATTACGGCCATTAAAAGTGCAGATGCTAAAATCTCCACCCCCAATATCATAGGTAGAGGAATCATGTAGTTTGGAAGATTAGCTCCTAAATTGGCTTCTGTTCCGATTACAAATTTTACAAACACACTTGCAAGAAATGCGCCTACAATTTCAGCACCAACATAGACTGTCAGCAAATTTTTCGGTAAATGTTTTGTAAATAAGTAACCTATAGTAACAGCAGGATTAAAATGAGCCATTGATGTTTTACCAAAAAGGTAAACACTTACTGCTACACCCACAAAAGGAGCGAACGCTATGAATGCTATTCCGAATACTCCACCCAATTTTGCATCAAAAACGACAGAACCAGTAGCGCATACAACTACTATGAAAGTCCCTATAACTTCAGCCAGAAATTTTTTTTGATTAGTGGTTAGTCTATTGGTAATTTTTAATGCTTGCAACAAGCTCCTTTACTCTCTGTTCAATTTCATCTCTTATCTCCCTCACTTTTTCAATTGGTTTATCTTTTGGATCTTCTATGTTCCAGTCTAATAAGTTCTGCAAGAAGAGAGTTGGACATGATTGTTTGTCCATACAGCCCATATTTACTATTTTTGAGGAGTTGCGAATCATATCTTCTGTAATTTCCTTAGATTTTTGTGTACTGATGTCAATGCCAACTTCGCTCATGGCCTGAACCGCAAATGGATTAATTTCTGATACAGGCACGGTACCAGCGCTTATTGCTTCGTATTCTTTTGGAGCATATTTTTTGAAGAAACCTTCAGCTATCTGACTCCTTCCAGCATTTTGCACGCAGACAAATAGAACTGATTTTTTAGGCTCGTGTTTGAAGAATTTCATGATGTCTCTGCACTTATTATCAAACTAGTAATTTTTCGTCCGCTAGTCTCCTCTTCGTCTAAGTATACTTTTTCGCTGAGGGTTCTAATGTTTTGAAATCCTGCTTTTTCTATACTGCTAAGGTAGTTTTCTTTGGTTAATGCCCCATCAATGCAACTACACCAATTTTCGGCATTAATTGATTCTCCCTCTACCTCCTTACTTGTAATCAAATCTGAAATTACTATCCTTCCCTTACCTTCCTTCTTTAAAACCCGGTAAACTTCTTTGAAAGCTTTGACTTTATCAGAAGCGAGGTTGATAACACAATTACTGATTGCAACGTCAACTGTACTATCATTAATGGGAATGTTACTTTCAATATCTCCTTTGCGAAACTCAACGTTAGTAAATCCATTTTCCTTTGCGGCGTGACTAGCTTTTTGTAGCATTTCATCGGTAAAATCTATACCAATAACCGTGCCGTTATCTTGAACTTGCTTAGAGGCCAAGAAAGCATCTATCCCCGCACCTGAACCTAAATCAACAACTGTTTCTCCGGACTTTAATTGAGCATAATTGAGAGGAGCACCACATCCTAATCCTAGAATAGAGGATTTAGGGATTGATTCTAAATTCTTCTCATCATATCCGATAGCAACAGATGATATTTGAGGATTATAATTAGTGGAGTTGCAGCAGTCTGGGCCGCAACATCCATCTGAATTGCCTTCTACAGCAATCTTGCCATAACGTTTTTTTATTTCTTCCTTCAATTTTTTTCGTTCCATGACATTATAGTTTACTACAGAAACTATTTAAGTTGTCAAGGATACTATAGTAAACTAGGTGACCTGTTGGAAACTAAAGGAAACGGAGTAAACCGACTTCCGATGTATGATGGATGTAGTTTTGAAGGATATGATGCATCGTTATTGATGAAGGAAACAACAAGAATCAGAAAGTTGATCACAAAGAGAGGAACCTTGGAAATGTTGATACCTCTTTGCTGTTCCTCGAGGCCAGTAAGATACAAGGAATTTAGAAAATTAATGAAGGGTATCAGTAGCAAGACACTAGCAGTTAGATTGAAGGAATTAGAAGCAGCAAAAATACTAGAGAGACAGGCCTATAACGAAATACCTCCAAGAGTAGAGTATAGGCTTACTTCGAAGGGACAAGAATTAGTAGAATCAATTATTACTTTAATGAACTGGATGAGAAAGTGGTCAAGGTCATGATTTTGCAGAAAAAGAGGATTAAAAATAAATGGATCAAATAAAATGAGAAAAATAATTGTTTTATCAATGATTACATTAGATGGAGTAATGCAAGCACCTGGTGCACCTAAGGAAGATACATCAGGGAGTTTCAAATATGGTGGTTGGGTTGCATCTTATTTTGACGAAGTCTATGGTAAGGTCTTGGAAAAACAGCTGAAGCCTGCAGACCTTCTTTTGGGTAGAAAAACATTTGAGATTTTTGCAAACTACTGGCCTGAGCACGAAAAAGGATGGGAAGGTATCAATGACGTAACAAAATACGTCATGTCCAATACCATGAAAAAGTCAGATTGGAAAAACTCAGTATTCCTCAAAAGCTTGGCAGACATCAAAAAGCTCAGAAATTCAAAGGGTTCTAACATTCAAGTTCACGGTAGTGGTAAACTCATTCAACTATTACTTAAGAATGACTTAGTGGACGAAATATGGCTCAAAATTCATCCGTTGACTCTTGGTAAAGGAAAAAAGTTGTTCGACAATGGCACGATTCCCTCAGCATTTACATTAATAGAGAATAATGTTACTCCAAGCGGAGTGATCATTGCAAATTACAAGCGAGCTGGAAAAGTCAAGACAGGTACTGTTGGAGCTTAAGGGAAAATAAAATGACAAAAAACAATTCGTTAAATTTGATTCATATATTGCACGGAATATTAGGTTCACAAATTAGAATGCTAGAGTTATGTTCCACCGAATCAGATATAAAATATTCATTTCTAAGATTTCTATACTGTATATTGCACAATATATTGTTTCTAGGGTTGTTACTAATCTAAAATACAACCTAGGTTCCCATATCGATCCACCCAAGCTCTATTATTTAGAAGATTTACCTATAGTCAATGTTTCAGTTCGATAAGTTTTCCAGCGATTAATCCTAAGATAATTCCATAAATTATGTGGAAAAAAAATGACCCTATCACTACAATCGTGGTTAACCCTTGAAAATGCTGAGCAATTACAAAGACATATTGATTAGGTGCAGAAAAGTTGAACAAATCTATTTTCGGTTGAATTACATATATTGTCAATGGTAAAAACAAGACCAACCAAAGTGATATTCCAGTTATAATTCCTAAAACTGTACCACGTTTGATATCAATTGGAATCAGTTTATTCCAAAATATTCCACCTTGACCAAGCAAATTCCCTGCTACAGTGCCAGTAGCAAAGTGTAAGAGCAGACCAATATATGGTGAAGTCCTGGAATCATAAAATCCTAAAGATGATCCTATCACAGCAAAAAAAGTACCGGGAGGTGTCTTTGAAATGAAATCTAAGCTAAATAGTAATACCGATATCACGATTGATGACAAAAATCCAGCTAATGTACAATAAGCCAATACATATCTTGAATTTTTTTCAGTTTTCAAGTCTACTAATAATATTTGAAGTCTGGCAGATAAGTTTTCAATCAGATTTATGAGCAAAAATTGGGGTATTTGGTAGTCAAGCACACAGCAAGTTGGAAAATAGCTATGTTAGCATTCGTAGCACAACATTGCTGAACTTCTATAATTCATAACCAGACTAGTGTAAAATTCTACATGATTGCTACCGAACCGTTAACTTACAGGTTGCTCACACTTATTTCTTCCAAAACTTCCTTGAATCTTCTAGGTCTCTTGTCTCTAAATATGTTTGACGCACAATATCTTGTAGAATATTCTCCCAACTGTTCTAATATAGGCTTGAGATTCTTCGCTTTTTCAGTAAGTTCATACTCAATCCTTACAGGAGTTTCCGGATAGACACGTCTCACAATCAATCCATCGAGTTCCATCTCCCTTAATCTTAATGTAAGAGTTTTTGAGTTAATATCTTCGACAGATTCCCGCAATTCATTGAAACGTTTCTTTCCATATAGCATCATGTCTCGTAAAATTAAGATGGTAAATTTTTTTCCTATTAGATTAAATGTGTTGTGTATAGGACAGAATTTCAAGTTATGTGTCACGTTACTATGTTCTCACCTAGTTACAATTTTGTTACCTTCTATCTTATATAAGTTACCTTTATTTATTAACATACGAATAGTATGGAGGTGAAATAAAGTAACCAAAATTGCAACTTTTGTATTTGCAGACACTGACACAAATGAAGGCCTAGGTAGAGTAGTAAATGCACTAATAGCTGTGAAGGAGTTTAAACAAGCCGGTGATGAGGTAAAATTATTTTTTGATGGAACCGGAACCAAGTGGATAAATCAACTTTCAAATAAGGATCATAAAGCAAATGCACTTTATGAATCAGTGAAAGACAAAATAGAAGGGGCTTGTTCATTCTGTGCTACTGTATTTGGCGCCAAGGAGTCTGTCAAGGAATGCAAGGTAAATCTTGTCGATGAGTTTGAGCAGCACATCAGCACAAAAAAGCTGTTATCACAGGGTTTCCACATCATGAATTTCTAAATGATACCATAGAAAATACTCAACACATATTTTTTTTAATGATTGTTCATCATATCTTCTTCCTTGCTTTTTTCTGCAAGTATTTTTTACTGGCAATGTGAACGCTACAAATCCCAATGAATCACTAATTCCGTCAAGGCTACGACCACTTTTAGACGAATCAGAGAAAATTCCTTCCTGAACTTACCGGTTACTCAAAACGCTCAGAATAACAGGGAAACCGATAGTCATGCTGCCATTTGTCTAATGTATTTTTCAGCGTGTTGCTTTCAGTCATTAAATACAACCTTTCTAGCATCTTGATGTATTCAGGATGCTTCTGATGTGATACAAACCTATCCTTAGACAAAGAGTAGTAAGTTCCACAATCTTCCGATAGGTCGTTAATATTTTTCTCCACAACACCAACACCCTTTTTGAAGAATGTCAGTGCTCGCTCGTCGCCAGTGTATTCGTAATAGGTCATTAGGTTTGCAACGCAAAACAGTTGACTGTTTAGTATTTTGGCATTGTTTTTTTCACTCGCTACTCCCAAAAGCCAGCCGTCTTGTTTTAGAACAGGAGAATTTAGACCGTTGAATACTTTTTTGGAAAATTCTAGGTATTTAGAATCACCTGTATCATTATATTTTTTAGCCGTAACAAGCATCGCCTTACTCTGAGCTTCACAGCCATACCAGGGCGCAGATATCTTAGAGTTAAAGTGCCAATTGTAGTTGTAAGGTATCAGATAATAATCTGAATGGTCTTCATAGTTACTGCTGTTAAGGAACCAGTCAGCATTGTCAACAAAGTTAGGATTATAGACTTTGCCTAAATTCATTCCAAAGAGGTTCTTGTAATCGACCATGGTGTTATTGTTTGCATCTTTTACATATTCAATATCAGACCAGCCTGTTTTCTTCTTTTTATTGTTGTTATCTCTTGTCGAGTCGGCCGCAGCTGCCCCTTCGTCATCATTGTTGTCGCTATTATCAACCGAGATATAAACCTCAGAAGCAGAAGCAACATCAACAGAATTATCTACTTCCGCTAACACATCAATTGGTTTCATTATTGGAATGATTGAGTTAGCGAAAAGTATTATGGAAACTGAAACCAAGAGCGCCGTCTTAATTACTATCGCTATTGTTACACTTCCGTATACTTTCTTCATGGTTGCCGCAATTCCTTTTATCAGCATCTTCAACCCTTTTAACATTGCTAGCATTACCTGAATTTTAACAGAACTAAATCTCCTTGTAGATGGCAAATTAAAATTAAAGCAGGGACAGTTGCTTCTGTTGTCAATACTAATACGATGCCCAGCTTAGAGATATCCGGATTAGATTTGATTTGTGGTAAAGGATATTATACTACACACAACCTAGTAAACTAGACATGTCTTACAGCCGCATGCCTCGATTCCCAGCAGTTAACAAAGTAGGAATCGCTGTTGTTATAATTATAGTAATTATTATTCTTGTTGTTTCAGTAAAGTCGGTCGCTACGGTTCAAGCAGGATATAGAGGAGTAGTTCTCCATCTTGGAGCAGTTCAGGATAGAGTTCTTGGAGAAGGTTTTCATTTTGTGACGCCGTTTGTGGAACAAGTAGTACAGATGGAAGTACGTACACAGAAGTTCCAAGCTGATTCCTCAGCGGCATCAAAAGATTTGCAGGAAGTTCGTACAACAATAGCATTAAACTATAGGATAGATCCTCAGCAAACCAACAAGATATATCAGCAATTGGGTGTGAATTATCAGGATCGTGTCATATCTCCTACTATACAAGAATCAGTCAAGGCTAGTGTTGCAAAATTCAATGCCGAAGAATTGATAACACAGAGAGAAACTGCCAAGGATGCGATAGCTCAAACTATACGTACAACTCTTTCTTCAAACAATTTGGTTGTTCAGAATGTGTTCATAACAGATTTCCAATTCTCTTCATCGTTTTCAGATCAAATAGAACAGAAAGTAGTCGCCTTTCAAAAATTTCTTACTGAACAAAACAATTTAAGGGCTATCGAGGTAGTTGCAAATCAAACCGTAGCTCAAGCAGAAGGACAGGCAAGAGCAAATGCTGCCAAGGCAAGTGGTGAATCTCAGGCTATACAGATTATTACTGAACAATTAAGAGAAAGTCCAGAATACCTTCAATGGCAGGCAATTACAAAATGGAATGGACAAATGCCATATGCAATTGGAAGCAGCGGATTTCCATTCTTCCAGCTACCCACTGCAAATACAAACCTTACAAAATCTTAACTGTCAGTTTTAGCAAGCAACGACGATTTCGTTTTGTTCTATACTTTTGTGTCAACATGTTAATATAGTAAATTTATCAGTTCAATTATGTGAAATACAGAAGCAGGACAGAAATAGTGTCAATGATTCTTGAAGCGGCAAATGGTGGTACAACAAAAACAAAAATCATGTACAAAGCCTTCCTCAGCTATGCTCAATTGAAAGAATATTTGTCGGTACTTATTGAAAATAACTTACTCGAATACTTAGAAGGTGTACAAACATACAAAACTACTGAAAAGGGATTAAACCTCTTAAAGATGCACAATGAGATTGGAGAGCTTTTACAATCTCCGGTAAGAGAATCCAGAATACAATAAGATAACAAAGTGGGTTCAATTGGAACTCACCGTCATCGGTTTTACCAGTTTATTAATTTGAATAATCTATAATTATTTTTTTTATTGCTTTATCTTACCCGACACATCGACATTCAAACAATAACGCCGTGTAAAAGGTTCATTCGACAGGTTGGAAAGTACATCTGAACACTTAAATAAAAATCGCAATTTCTGAAACTAGTGTATAAACAATTTATGATGATTGCAGCTACAATGCTAGTTATGGCATTAACATCAACACACTACTTGAACGCTCAAAATGTAACTACAAATAGCTCATATACTGCTGGCAGTCTAATGGACTCAGTTAACCAGAGCACTTCCGAACTAGGGCAAGACGCTTCTATCGTACTGAATAAGGCAGGCGAGGAAGTAAGTTCCACAATAAATCAGCTTGGACAAAATATGAGCAATGTCGGCTCGGAAATAATAAACGAGACAGAAGAGACTGCCAAAAATGTTGGTCTAGGAGCAGCGGATGTGCTTAGCAACATAAGCGGTGAAATAAAAGAAGGAATAAGTGGTAAGTAAGAAATGCAACAAAGCCTGCTATAGACGCGCAAGTTTAGTATTCGTGCATTATTCCGCTGAGTACATGGGAAACCATTCATCAATTCATCAATTAGAACATTAGCATTCATATTCAAGAACGTTTTTGGGTATGTTCAAAAAAGCTCGTCAATGAATGTGCTTTATTTGTCATCGAATCACCTTAACTCATCCATCAGATTAATCGCTCGGTAAATTAATTTCATGGGTTGGGACATATCTGTTTTCCATTTATAATATAACAATTAGGCGGCAAAAAGTTATTATTTTCAAGGTTATAATCGCCGACAAAAAGAGCCAGATTCCAATTACAATAGCAGCAACTGAAATTATTATTACTAATATTAACCTCTTATCGAACCTCGACAAAGTCGATTTACCGTCGTCGGAAATGGTCACTCATTATATTAGAGTAAAAATTCCTTTTAACGCTTTCATGTCCAACTTGCTCAACATAGTGTTTAAGATTATATCAAACTGTTTCTCGAGGAATCAAGTTTACTTTGGCCTTATTCTCCAAGAACTCACGCAGTTCGGAACCATTTCTTGAATTAGATATTATTGTCTCGCAAGGTTGATCATCAATACAAATTACGGTTATACATTCTTCATCCGAACTGCATTTTGAAGTCATATTTCCTGCCTGTTGGGCATAGGCATAATCGGTTGTTTGGAGAATTAGAAAAATAATCATATTCATGCTCACAGCAAGATACATAAATTGCAAACTAGTCGCGTATATTTTCAGTGATTAGACCTATCCTACTATGTGTAACACTATATTTATCCGAGTGCAATCAATAATTATATCAAATTCCGTCAGTATTTTTGTCGGAAGGATGTAGACAGGAGTGTTATGAAGTTATGGGGAGTTGCATAATAGATGCGGATGGAATATTGAAGTAGAAAACATTAATTAGTTGAAGTCCACCAGCGGAATGGAGAAGTGGAGTCATGGTAGAAGTCTGCATCCACAGAGAAATTCTCCTGCCATAGTACTAGTTTATAACCTATATACTTTATACATAATTAGAGAAGATTCTAATTGTTAGAAAAGACACTGAAAAGTATTGAACCATTTACATCAAACGTAGAAAAGAATTCGCGATTTTGTATCGGATGCGGAGAACCTGCCACAAAGTTAGTCAAATATAGTACTGAAGGCGCAATAATAATAGAAAAGTATTGTGAAAAATGTGCCAGTGCAATTGAAGCAAGTTCGTCAGGAGCTAATAAAAACTAAATTCGAAGGCCAACAAACTGATAACTAAAGGGACAAAATGATAGTATTCCCTTTAAAAAATATAGATAGACTGTAACAAATTTCGAAATTCTGATGTGAATCTGTACTATATGGGGTTTCTTTTTTCTTTAGTTTAAACCTCGCGATGAGAATAAATTTTCTAGAGTTCTTATCCAACTTTTGGGCTCGAAAGTAACTCCTTTGAATTGGTTTATCGCTATAGATTCTTTGGATTTTTACTTGAAAATATTTCCCAGGAATATTCATAATCTACACTGGTCCAATGGTCCTTTATAAAATATCATAAATAGGAATTTAGTAATGAATGAATATATTATTTTTTTAATTGGAATATCTGCTACCTTCTTTAGCATGTGGAGTACTGTACCTCAGATTAGAAAGGCCGTAAATACAAAGAAAACAGATGATGTGTCTAGGTGGCTGATAATTTCACTTATTATAGGACTTTCCTTGTGGATGCTGTACGGCATTATTAAACATGATGTTGTAATTGCATTCGCGAACGCTATTGGTGTTACTCTAAATATTATCCTTCTAAGTCTAAAAATAAAATATACTCAGAATAAATAAACAAATACTATTACTAGTCCTTAGAAAAGGATTAACGGCAAATGATGAGATATAACCCAAAAACCGATGGGACTAATGCGTAGAGTTGTCCCACCGGCGTCCAATGAAGGTTAACTGTGTTCGTACATCTACGTTGTGATATAATAACTTGGCTTATCGAACGATCAGTTCTTAGATGATTCTTATCACGCTAATTAGCC
>DATFEX010000038.1:0-2144 GCA_035250685.1 Nitrososphaeraceae archaeon
ATTGACACTACAAATATTTTTACTTACTCCTAAATCAAATTGAATCCAGGAACCTTTACCATAATAAGACCAAACTGTATTGAAATTATTATCAATTACATTATTTGGTGGATAATTTTGTGTACTTCCACTTGCAGTAATGCCTTTGATACTTGTATCAGTGCATGAATTTGTTGTCTGACCAAAAGTAAAGTGAATAGTTTGTGAGATCATAAGGCCGGCGACTATGAATATGAGCACAGTTAGCCTTGTGAGTGGTGCTGACAATTCTTATTCTGCAACTCCATCTCTATTTTTGAGAATATTGAAGTTATCATAAGAATTTTCTAATTCAACAGTCATCAAGTAAATATGATATATTAAATCGTAATGATGAATCATCGCAAAATTATCTTATAATATATTATTTATGCTCGACTAAGATTTGTACCTATACTACGTTATGAGTCAGTTACACATAATAGTTTTTAAAAAATATCTACGATATTTATCTATTGTAAATAGTGTTACTCTTTAAAGTAAATTTATATAGAAAAATAAACCTAGAAAATCGTTTAGAAGATATGTAAATTGAATCGACAAAATAGTTGAGTGTAGCAAGCACCAAACTTTACAACTTAGTTATTGGGATTTAATACCGCACGCCCTACAATTTTGCCTGAACGCAAATCCTCAAGAGCCTGATTTGCGTCATCTAGTTTGTACGTTCTGTTCACTACTGATTTGATTTTCCCTGTTTTTGCCAAATTGACAAGGTCAACTAGGTCATTGAAACTTCCAGTGTATGCTCCTGTAATCGTAAATCCTCTCAATGGTATAATGGGTAAACTCAATTCTAGTGCGCCGCCAAATAGTCCGACCATTACAAGCTTGCCCCTTTTTCTTAACATATTGATGGAGAGTGGAGCTGTTCTATTGTTATTTACAAAGTCTATCACTGCTTCTGTACCTAAGGTGTTGGTAAGCCTTTTGATATCTTCAACAGGATCTACTTTAGATGAATTTACAACTTCATGAGCACCTAATTTCTTTGCCTCTGTTAATCTCTTGTCATCAACATCTACCACTATAATTGTGGAATTGGTTATTGCTCTTGCGATTTGTACCGACATAAGGCCTAACCCACCGGCCCCGATTATTACTATCGATTCTCCAGGACCCACTGTGGCTTTCTTTACTGCATTGTATGCCGTTAATCCTGAGCAAGCCAGTGAAGCAGAAGAATTTACATCCATATTATCGATTTTCACAAGATATCTAAAATTAGGAACCAGAACCAATTCTGAATAGCCACCGTCTCTGTAAATACCAATTGTCTTTGGGTTATCACATAGATTTTCTTGAGCAACTCTGCAAGCAGGACAGGAACCTTCACCAATCCATGGGTAAACTACAACTCTGTCTCCTACACTAAATCCGCTAACAGATTCGCCAATGGCTTCAATTTTTCCAGATATTTCGTGTCCTGGAGTTATTGGAAACTTCACTCCTCTGTCTTCAACTTTTAAAAAAGTACCCGCAGCTCCTTCATACCCACCTTCCCAAAGATGAATGTCACTGTGACACACACCGGAGGCCTCAATTCTAATCAATACCTGAGTATCTCTAGGTTTTGGATCTGGCAGGTCAACAATAGAAAGTTTCTCTTTAGTCTTTATAATTTGAGCTGATTTCATTTCATTATTGAGATATTCTGCATGGTATTAAAAGAATTTCAATTACAATAGAAAATTTTTTAATGCAAAGAGCAAGTGAGTAGCCAATAGACAATTTGAAATAATGTTGATTTTTAATTAAATTACATACTTATGTTCAAGTCTTTTTAATATGGTTTGGATGCTAATGAGGTGAAGGAAGAGCCGTCTGATCGTGTTATGAAGAGGGTTATGAGTGCCGAAGCATCCAGCTTGTACCTGTTTATTTAATCAAGATTGTAGAGAGATCGGAAAACAGAAATCAGAATAAATGGATCCGACTCGATAAAAGCGGAGACGATGACAATGATGAATGAACCATCACCGGACGGAAGAAATCGGTGCTGTACTTAGATTAAAGCAATTAATTATTTTTATTAACTGATTTTTTATACGAAAATGATTTATCCCTATTGATGTATCCTAAGCATATCGTAAAATTGAATAGAC
>DATFEX010000039.1:0-24298 GCA_035250685.1 Nitrososphaeraceae archaeon
ATCTATAGATATTCTTTTAAAGATCTTAAGAGAAATATCATTTGATGAGGATTAATGCTGCCTGGAGGTGGATAAAGTGATTGATTATGTTGGATTAATCGTTATTAGATTATTATCGTTTTCCTCAAAATGGATCGAAGAGTATGTCATAAATAATGTATTGGAATTCGTGAAAAGTTTTGAACATGTGCTTATGGTTCTCACTGTAGTAGCATTTTTCCTGATAATAATATACATGACAATGAAGCAGCTTAAGAAACTACCAAAATTTTATGTCATTGAAATCGAAGATATTTATGGTAATAAGGCAGTAGTGGATGGATTAAGAACCAATTTTACCACATTTACTGCAGCAAAGAGCTACACTGAATTCTATACTAATTTGTATGGTCAGCAGTACAAGTTCAGAATTGTTGGACGTAACCGAATATTGAATTATTCCCATCATTAGAACCTCTCAATTTATTTAGATTGAGATATATTTTGATGACAAATCAAAATTTGTGATTTTACTTTTTTATTTCATTTAACCAGCCTCTTAAACAGTTTATGCATATATGATATTCGCGTGGATCCATTCCGGAGGGGGAAAAGAACGATTTATAACCTTCAGACTCTTTTCTGCAAAAATCACAGTCCATGATAAGTAAAACGTTATCATTACATTTATGTCTGATCTAGTAGATCCCAATTTTGATCCACTTATGTAGAAATGGATATAATCTCTACATTATCTGATTGGTAACTCTTTCCCAAGTTTTATGTTCTTGGATGTTGTATGTAAGTAGAGAATCAATAAGTCGACTAACTTGTAACAATATCTTCATGTTGGTATTGTGGTTAACAACCAAGGGCAACTTATTTTTTGTTGAACCACATAGGATGTATGTAGCAGAAAGGGTTCAACCTTTAACCACCATTGTTTAAAAAGGGAAAACAAAATTTCTCAAGTTTTCAGTTATCTAAGATTTTCCACTATTTTTGATGTAGAACAATGCTAGAAAATAATTATGATTAAAGCTCATTAATCTGCATGATCATAATATTGTATTGCTAAAAAATAGTAAACACTTTATAAATTTGATAAATATGTGCAGGGAAGAAAAGGAAATTGGGAAAAGATGTAGACTCTTGAATCACATTAATTATTTAGTCCCATCAGAGCTCAGGGTATCAATCCCGTCGATAATCAGCCATGATTGTATAGATCAGTTCTTAAGCAATATGGAAGAAAAAATATCTCCCCCCATCTACGAGCTTGCAACATAAATTGCAGCTAGACCTACGAAAACTATTGTAGTGTATTTTTTCTGGTTTTGCAAAAGCATACTTTGAGAATAACTAGATAGTTATTCTCGATGTAGTTCTAGCATATGTTCTTTCAGTTCTTCTTGCGTACTGAATGTCATTCCACATGCAGCACATTTTTCTTGATCTTCTGAAGACATATTATTCAATATTCAATATAAGATATAACGATTTCATTCAAACAAGATAAAGATACGTGCCGCTATGACTATTTCATATGAAAAATTTTTTCCGGTTTTATCTTTAATATGACTCTTTGTTCACCTTTTGATCTTCTTGGATACTTGTCCATGTCAGTATATTTTCTTGCTAATTTATCGATATGTTTTTCAGCTATGTCCCCGGTAATTTGCTCTATGACCTTACCTCTGACGGTAACCATTTCATATTGATTATCTTTATCAATAATTGATAATGCAATTCTTGGGTCTCTTGAAATATTCGTTTGCTTTATTCTACCTAATGCAGTATTGATTAAAATGTTATCATCCTCAATATCGACCCATGTAGGTGTAACATGTGGAGAACCATCTTTCATTAAGGAAGACAAAAAAGCAAAATTCTTTCTTTCAAAAATTTCTCTAATACGACGGTCAGTTATTCTCACAGCTGATTGTCCGCTCATAGACAAGATATTTACACTATTTTTAATAATTGTTTCCTGGACAAATCTAGAGTGGATAGGATCCTCATACAAGTTCTAATAAGCGATTGCCTAATTAATAGAAAATGAGTCGAAATTTTCTTATACTAAATTGAGAAATATTATTTAATTTGGAGCGCGAAAGTAAGCAGAACAAAGAAGACAAAATTGTATTGAAAATACTTGAAGAAATTGAAGAAACGGCAAAAGTTGATTCTCTTCCTTCAATAGGTCCTATAAAGGCAAAAATTGTAGAAAATGTGATAAAGGAACATAAACCAAAGAAATTGCTTGAAATTGGGACATTGCATGGATATTCAGCAATTTTAACTGCTAATGCTATGTCAATTTACTCGTATGGAAGTAAGAATTTTGATTCTGACGCTAGTTACAGTAAGCCTATCGTAATAAGTGTGGAAAAGGATGAAAAACTTGCTGCTATAGCTAGGAATAACATCAAGAATTCAAGATTATCTAAATTAATTAAAGTAATTGATGGAGATGCGATAAGAGTGATTCCAAACCTTAATACCAAATTCAATATGATCTTCTTAGATGCCGCAAAGAATGAATATCTAAGATACCTCCAGCTTGTTGAAGAGTATGGTTTACTAGATAAGAGAGCAGTCGTTATTGCTGACAATGTATTATTATTTGAGAACGAAATGAAAGATTATTTAGACTATGTTAGACATTCTGGCAAGTATCAGAGTCACACAACAGAGACAAGCTTGGAGTTTACCAAGAATGTTTCAGATGCTCTTGAAGTAAGTATCAGTCTAGTGCAGTAGTCGGCTTTAGAAGCCATTAATACAATGTTTTCCCATAATTAATTAGGATTAATGAGTACTGAAAAAAAGAAACCATTAAAACGCGATCAGGCGTTAAATGATTCTACGAGTGGACAATTTGGAGAAGAGCCCTCAGATATTCCTAAGGAGCATTCCGAAATCCAAAAAAAGAGGATGAACGAAAAAAAACTGCCAGAAAGTTTTCAAAAAACATCTAAAGATCATTCTCGAATTGCATTCTATACGATCTAAATTTTACATTCAGTGTTTAGACTTGGAGACTCAATTAATTACATTCCTTTGTTGTATCACTAATCTATATCCTAGACGACGATATCTCAGTCTTGACAGTCAAGGCATCATGATAACTTTTAAAAATGGCTGGAAGCATTCCGATTGGTTCACCATCAACTGAAACAGTAACATTTCTCTCTTTTGAAAAGAATCTGACTTCTGAAGCTTGATAATAGAGGATGTCCTCTTCATATTTGTAAGTACTTGTACCCTTTAATTCGATTAATTTATCAAGCATTTTGAAGCTCCCAGAATTTTTCAATATTATAATGTCCAGCAATCCATCTGAAAACTTTGCTCTCGGTGCCGCTTTGAAACCTCCTCCAAG
Organism: Nitrososphaeraceae archaeon; assembly: GCA_035250685.1. Classification (GTDB taxonomy): domain Archaea; phylum Thermoproteota; class Nitrososphaeria; order Nitrososphaerales; family Nitrososphaeraceae; genus TA-21. The sequence goes on from DATFEX010000039.1 coordinate 3,365, forward strand.
AAAGCGACCATTTGCAATTACGCCCATAGTCATTTTAGACGAGATTTTCTTACCATCAATTACAATGTCGCATTCATTACTGCTGTATGCCGGGAGGGTTGCTACTATGCTTGCCATGGTAGATACAAAACGACTCTTTATTTTTTTTCTTACTCTTTTAGATCTATCTATAATTTCAGCTCCAACACCTATTTCTGCTGCATTTAAGATTATTCTCTTATGGGTTAAGGATGGAGAGTTTTTGTCGGTTATAACAGCCAATATAGCATCTATCTTTCGTCTTTTCATTTGCTTTATACGTTTCAAAGCTTGCATTCCTTGATATTTTAGTCCAAGAGATCTTGCTAATACATTTCGACTTCCTGATGGGATAATATATAACACTCCATCCGAATTTGCTAGTTTTAATCTGGTGTCAAAACTAAATTTCTCCAAATTTTCGATGATTCTGTTTTGAGGTTGAAGATTAAAAAATCCATTTGCAATTTCATTAATTGTCCCATCTCCTCCAATAGCAACAATATTTTTGTAACCTTTGCGAAGTAACTTACGTGTAACAAATATGCCATCATTGGTTTTCTTTGTAAAAATAATTCTATGATTGTCTGGCAGAAATTCTTTTACCTTACTATAAGTAGAGATCCAGTTTTTTCCTGTATTACCACCTTGAGAATTTGGATTCAGAAGCAGTATTGTTTCATTTGGGTTAATTTTATTCAATTCTGTTACAATGTTTTTATTTTTTGAAGGACTAACTTCAGAAGTTCTCAATATGCTTTCCTACCAAACATCCGATACTGAATAACATATGACAAGATTGATATTAATGTATATATCATCTAACAAGACATTATTTGACTATTACTCGTCAACATGCATTGCATTTCATAAACATACAGATGCTTATTTTGATACCTGAGCAATTTTGCAAAGCTTCCTGTCAACATTTCGGTAAAGTTCACTTGATACTAGATGAGAGATGTCTGTAGAGAAATAAAAGATTACTTATTAGCTCCTATACCTTCTTTAACTTCTTCGCTAATGTTGCTAACGACATCTGCTGCACCACCCAATATCTTTTTTCCTACTTCTCCTGTCTTGTTGAGAACATTATCTAGCGTATCGTTTTCTCCTAATTCAGATGCGGTCTGATTCAAACTTGAAGTTGTATTTCCCATCATGTTCATTCCATCAGACGTAATGTTTTGAGAATATCCTACTGGTACATACATAAATACAGATGCTAACACTATGGTTATGGTTCCAATGTAAAGTTCTTTAATCATCAACATTAATTGTACAACATTGTTTTAATACATATATAGCCAAGTTCAAGTCTTGCTATCAAAGGTAAAGTTACCATAGCTCGAACAAACTCATACTTGTTGTCTCATTATAATTTGATTTACTTTGTTAGATAGCTCAGGCAGATCATGCGCTGAAGATTTTCAAAAAGAAAACGGTAAGATTATTTGTATTATGATGTACTATAGTCAATGTATTGGTAAATCATAAACATGAGAAGGGCACCGAAAATGTATTGATATTACAGGGAGGTGGTTCCCTGGGAGCTTTTGCATGTGGAGTCTTTAAAGCATTCGCAAAGAAAAATGTAAAATTTGACATAATTGCAGGTACTTCAATAGGTGGTATTAATGGCGCAATAGCTGCAGGAAGCAAAAATGATACGCCTGAGAAGGATTTAGAAGATTTTTGGCTGGATTTAGCACAGAGCAGCTATAACATAATACCAGATATTTTCACTTTTGATTTTGATTATCAAAGACATCAAACCCGTTTAAAGAGATCACCTGCAGCGTCCATAAATGCTGCATTTTTTGGAGTTCCTAATTTTTTCACTCCTAGATGGTTTAATTTCAACATTCCTGGTTCAAATCTCTCACAATTAGAAGAGTACGCTGAGCCACCTTGGAAATGGACTTACATATATGACAACTCCGCCCTTAGAAATACAATAGACAAATACATAAATTTTGAAAAACTTTCGCCAAAGGCTCATCAAAATGATTCAAATACTAGTAATAGTAACACTAACTCTGATACAAATACTCGACTCATAATTACTGCAGTTGATGTACTAACGGCAGAACCACTTATCTTCGATAGTCATAGAAAACCAATTGAAATGAAACATCTTCTTGCCACCATCGGTTATCCACAATACGGATTTCCATGGGTAGAGGTAAGTGATGGGACGTATGCTTGGGATGGTTCACTACTCAGTAATACCCCAATACGAGAGGTAATGGTAGCTTCTCCAAGTAAAAACAAAAATATTTTCGTTGTGGAAAATTATCCAAAGAAAATAGAGAAACTCCCAGCAAATATGAGTGAAGTTATGTCAAGGGCCAAGGACATCATGTTTAGTGACAAGACTCAAAGCCTTGAAAAAATGTCTAGACTCATAACAAGACATGTAAATTTAATTGAGGCATTGTATGACGTATTTGAGGATTCTGAAAAATCAAGCATTGACAAGGGCAAAATTGAATACATAATCAAGGAACATTCATCACTGGTTCAAAAACACGGAGCCAAAATTCTGAAATTAAACAGAATAACTAGGATTAATCCAGAAACACCATATTCTCTACAAAACGCTGACTTTTCTGTGGATACCATTAAAGAATTGATCAGGCAAGGAGAGAGAAAGGCCTTAGAGTATCTAAAGTAGTAACATTGTTGCGATTCTAAATCCAATGAATTCTTCTATGAACAAGTAACTCCTCTTCAGTATTCAACCTCCAACCACATATCTCACACATAATAAGACTAGATATTTCCTCTATCCTTTTCGGGATCCCAACAGTAAGAATATTTTCTAATTGCATGATTTGATACCTTGTTAAATTATTAGAATCTAAATAATTTCGTAGGATTTCCTGAATAATCTTCATACCGTTTCTCTTATTATTTTGTTCAAATGAAATGCTTAACTCATCAGTTTCGGGTATCATGTAGATAGTGGATACTACTTTCTGAGAGGTCAGATAGTTTTTTACGGCTTGCGCAAGTAATACATCACCTGCAAAATTGATTACTATATGTTCCATATAGACCAGTTATGTTTTATATTGGGTATGATTTATTTATCGACAATATATACTATAGTCTAAGATTTTGTTACTACATATCATCACAAAATAAGTGGAGTTGAAATTATAGTTACCTAGCAATCCTCTGGAGCCCAAAACAGTACGAGAAAAAATAAAAATTAGAATTTACTTTGACATTTGAGAGAAAGCAGCTTCTGCTGCCTTTTTCATCTCATCTTCTGAAAGATCCTTCTTGTGTGTTGCAATTGACCAGAGATGTCCAAATGGGTCTTCTAGTCTACCATGGCGATCTCCCCAGAATTGATCCTTAATAGGGTCAAGTACCTTGGCCCCAGCGGAAATCGCTTTATCGAAAAACGAATCAACATCATCGACATACACATACATGGAAACTGGACTCCCACCTATTGTTTTTGGAGAATGACAATCCATCTCGGGATATTCATCTGACAACATGAAGACAGAATCACCTAACTTTAGTTCTGCATGAGCAACCCTGCCATCCGGTCCCTTCATACGACCTCGTTCTTGAACACCAAAACCTTTTTTATAAAATTCTATTGCTTCATCTCCATTTTTCACAATCAGGACGGGGGTAATCGAATGATAGTCCTTTGGAATTTTTTCTATTTGATTCATGTATTATTTTGTTTCTTATCGTATTTATCATTATAGGGAATCTCAGACTCTAGTAGTCACAAATACTTGTATTGCCAAAGGAAAGAGATATGATAGTATCTGTACTATTACGAATTCCCATAGACTCTGACCTGATAATTGAAAAGAAGGTTGGAAAGTGCAGGTTTTGCTAGTTTTTTGCAGGATTCACGACCTTAAGAGTTTAAGGAACTTTTGGAGAACCAAAAGGTAGCAAAAAAATGAGCGATGACTGAAACACTCTCAGGGACAGATATAGTTTGTTAATAGATTAGGAGATTACTTGACAAAAAATGAACAATGATAATTGCGGTTATTAGAATGTAGTAACAACCATATATCACTTGCGAAATACTTGAGATAGTATAGGTGATAATCGTCCAAATATGAAAGTTTTGTCTGATACTATTCAGCTGCATTCGGAAGGCGAAGGTGATATCATTGATTTGACTACTCAGTTATCAAATATAGTAAAAGATAGCAAAATTAAAAATGGAACTGTCACTATTTTTGTTTCAGGCTCAACAGCGGCAGTAACAACTATTGAATATGAACCGGGCCTTGTACATGATTTTCCTGAAATGTTGTCTAGAATAGCCCCTAAGGACATTGAATATGAGCATGATAACACCTGGCATGACGGAAATGGACATTCACACGTACGATCATCTTTGATAGGACCCAGTATAACCATTCCTATAGTTCATGGTAAATTGACACTTGGAACATGGCAGCAAGTAGTTCTATTAGAAATGGATACGAGATCTAGAAACCGAACTGTAATTTTACAAATAATGGGTGAATAGGAATAGAAGCTCCCGAAAATTCACTTTGTAATTCATCTAATTGATTTGCTAAATAAAATCTCAATGGAGCAGTCGCCCATACAATCCATAGAAATTAGTACCTAACACATTGCCATCAGTATTATTTATTCTAATTTGAAGATATCCATAATTTTTAGTGTTTACATAAGGCCACTCCGAACTAGTTTCTCCATCATAATGACTTCTACCACCTGCTCCAGAAATAAACCAGCGACCATTACTTGACTCGGCCATTAAATGATTATGAGCTGATATTTCATAAACTTGAACACTTTTAGAGATGTTGCTTTCAATTCCCGACAACATTGCAATCGTTGAGTCTCTTGCAGGGTGATGTGATTCTGGGGTATGTGCAGGTTTATGGGCAAGGAGAATGACATTTTTGATTCCTTTCATCAACGTTCCATTTGTTACCAGTGACTGTCCCCATTTTGTTTGGGATTCGGTATCTCCATTCGTATTTAACCCCATCAAAAGAGTCGTATCATTTGCAATTTTACGATACCAATGATCTCCACATAATTCTAGTGTTTGATTTAGAAGTTCTGAATTCCCATCTTCCTCAGAGTCGTGATTGCCAACTATACAAACCAGTTTGTTTTCCTTTATCAAATCACCATAAATAGTGGTAAAATTAATCAATTCAGGTTTATAACATAGATCTCCAAGAGCAATAAAGAGATCCGGGTTGTCAGATTTGATCTGATCATCAAGATGATTAAAACACTCTATGTCGCCAACGGCATTAATTACTGTCACACTTGAATCATTTTTCTTACTGGCATTAAGCATAGTAGAACTCGAAGTATTTTGATTAGTAACATTTTGATTAGTAACATTTTGATTAGTAACATTTTGATTAGTAACATTTTGATTAGTAACATTTTGCGAAAATGATACAGAAACAAAAAAAGTGGTAAGTATCACTATTAACAATGGGGATAATACATATTGAATTTTGATCATTATCTATATCAGCCCTTAGCTATGGATAAAAAAGTGTTGTAGCACGAACACATAATTTTAATCTCCATCTATATCAACCCTGATTTTGGATAGTAAAGTCTTGTGGTACAACCATTTAAGTGACAAATGATAACTCAATAAGATCATATATTCAATATAGTTCAAAATGATTCCATAAGATCAATACTCATAATCCTAATAGATACAGTTTCCTACTTCTTGATATGTTTAACAAGAATTCTTGTAGAATATGTGGATCTAGTTTGATACCCACTGCACTTTGCAAGATTTGTAAAGAGTCCGTTAAGTGGACTTGTGATAAATGTAACATGATAGAAGAAGTTAAGCATTCGGATTTTTATTGTACAATTTGGATGAGTAGAAGGTTAGGGTTCGGACTAGAAGACCCAATTGGATTTGAGATGATAATAAACAAATGAGTCTTACGGACCTTGATTCCACTATACAAATTGATGCCAAGCTATGTGGTTCTTTAGACAGGAGAAGGATTGCGTATTCTGTAGAGGATCTTCATCAATCTCTCTACATAAATAAGAAGGATATAATTTTGGGACAAATCCGCACGTGTGAGATCCTTTACAAATACGCTATTGAGAGCTTTGATAGAAACGTTTTGAGAAAAGAAATATTGGATTTAAAATTAATGCTAGATCTCATAGAATATCGAGACAGTCGAGGATTATTCAACGGGAACCTTATGAGAACTTTTTCTTATGTAAATCGATAATGCTATTGGAATTACTGAGGCAATCGCTATTGTTAGAAAGATCAAGTTATATGAATCAGGAGAAGGATACGAGCCAACACCCTTAATTAATACTTGATTTGTCTGCATGTAAATTCCTGCAACGGCAGGTCCGACTGATCCTCCAACCAAATTAAATAGAACAGTCATCCCAAGGGATATTCCACTAAATTTTCTCGGCGTAGATTGTAGAACAATATCAAAACCACCAACCTGCATTAATGATAGGCCTCCAGCAATTATCGCCAAATTTGCTGAAACTAACATCCCGTTTGAGTGAAATAAGAATAGGCTAGCAAATCCTAGAGCACTAACTATACTTCCTATTATTGTTGGCTTTATGTTACCTAGTTTAGATACAATGAAGCCAGAAGAAGGCGCAAATAGAAGAAACACGATCATAAATGGAAGTTGAATATTTGCAGTTGTTACGACGCTTTCTCCAAATCCGAATGGTTGAGGGCTTCTTACCAATACAGGTACAGTTTGAAAAACTGTAAACATTGATAGAAATGCAATAACCAGAATGATATTTGCGGAAAGAATGGTCTTATTTGACATTAATTGAAAATTTACCAAAGGTGATTTTGATTTCTTTTCCACAATCACAAATAATACTAGTGATGCAATCCCTACTAAGAGAAATATGGCAATTTGATAGTTTCCAATATGATTCGTCTGTGAATAAGATAGAACCATGAGTAATGAAATTACAGTAATTGCAAGGGTTATAGTCCCTTTCATATCTATATTTTTCTTGTTCTTACCATTTGTAATATCTTCATCAGGAACAGTGATCCTGTTCTGACTTGAATCCGAAGTATGAAGTTGATCTGATGTATTAATCGTATTCACAGGTTCTTGTTTATCGTCAATATATCGTCTAATAATAAACCACAAGCCAATTGCTACAAATACAATTGAAAAAAAAGTAGTTCTCCAACCAAAGTTCTCTATTATATTTGCTCCCAGTGCTAAACCAACTACTGATCCAGCTGCGAACATGGAACTAAATACACCCACACCTATTGCAAGTTTATCAATTGGAAACTGATCCCGTATTATTCCAAATGCAATAGGGAACATTGAAATACCTATTCCTTGGATAACTCTGGAAACTATCAGAAATGTAATATTAGTTGAAATTCCTCCTAGAGTTATTCCAATAATATAAATAATCAATATGATCATCACCATTTTTTTCCTACCGTAAATATCGGAGAGCTTCCCACCTAGTGGAGTTGCAACAGCCCCTGCTATGAGATATGCAGATAAAATCCATGAGGATGTATTGTAAGATATATCAAATTCCTCGATGATATCTGGTATTGCAGGTAGTAACATAGTTTCACCATACATGGCAATTAGAAGTGTAGAGCCTAAAATCGCTAAAGACAGCCAGGCTTTTCTAGTTACTTTTTGATTCAAAGACGGTGTTGTTGGATTTCGGTTATTGTTACTATCATGCGGTTGCGTCATTTCAATTCAAATCTTCTTAATGTGTTGGATGCATCTTTTTAATGTATCTAATTGATTTAAACATATTATGCTAGAAAAGTTGTGTAGAGAAAAAAAATCGATATTATTTATCTACTCACTCGAATATCTAATAAAATATTAATATGATGGAAAAAATTTTCTTTTTTATCTTTTAATCGTACTTCGAATATCATATTAAACTCTCAACGACTTAAATACATGCTGAATCTAAGAATGCTTAAATTTTTATGTTATCTTGAGAAGGAAGTTGAGGGTATTTTATTTTCATTTCTATCATTGTTTTTGTGATTATTTCTGATATCACCCAGTTTCTAAACCATTTCTTATTTGCTGGAACTACATACCAAGGGGCTTGTTTTATGCTACAGTTGTTAATTGCATCAGTATAAGCTGACATATATTTATCCCATTTCTTTCGCTTTTCATAATCATCCTCATTGACCTTCCATCGCTTTTCTGGATTCGACAATCTCTCAAGAAGTCTCTTTTTTTGCTCCTCCTTACTAATATGCAAATAAAATTTCAATATTTTCACATTATTTTCTGAGAGCATTATCTCAAACTGTCTTATCTGGTCAAATCTTTTCAGACAGGTTGATTCTGGTACGAGTTTCTGAACACGAACTTCAACAACGTCCTCATAATGAGAACGATTAAACACTACTACAAAACCCTTGCGGGGTACAGTTTTATGAATCCTCCACAAATAATCATGTGCCAATTCTTCAGATGTCGGTACCTTAAACGACTCAACTCTGCAGGAAACTGGATTAAACGCACTTATCACATGTCTTATTACCCCATCCTTGCCAGAAGTGTCCATGCCTTGAAGAACTATTAATAATGCTTTACCGTTTTCAATGTAAAGTTTGTACTGTAATTCTGACATTAATGATTTAAGCTTTGGAAGTTTGTCATCAAGCTCATCTCTTTTTTTACCAAATGTATCATCAGGATCAAACTTAGAAAGGTCCATATGTTTTCCAGGTTGAATCAACAACTTCCTGATATCTTTCAACATGTCATTCCTGGTGATCAACTATATAACAATGTTGTCCCATCCATTACATTAGACGTTACCACACAATTCAAATGTACGTTCGGTGTATAAGGACTGTCAATGACTGATTATTGTAAAATTCTATTTTAATTTCTGTTATGAAGTGAGAAAAAAGTCAATAATGCTACTAACTTTTTCTGGATATTGCATCATGACTGCATGACCACCACCTTCTATTTGTATCAACCAAGATCCGGTTATCTTGCTAGCCATCAGCATAGAATTCTCAGGTACAGTAAGGACATCATCTGTTCCCACCAAGACCATCGTTGGGTTGGTTATGCTATTTAGACGATCGCATGTACCCTCCCAAGTAGTGATTGCTTTAATCTGAAGATTCAATGTCTCCACTTTAGATATTTCTGTACTTCTGGGTAAACTTTGAATTAGATTCGGATTTTCAATTCGCCATTGCTCTGGAAATAACAGTGGCAGAAATTTTTCAAGTCTTTCTGTAGTATTTTCAGTCTGATTTGAGAATGTATTTATCGCCTCACTTTTCGGAGGAATGCTATCATTTCCTCCACATATTGATGCATAAATTATGAGCTTGTTTACCTTATCTGGATTTGATATCGTTAGCTCTTGGGCGACCATTGCACCCATAGACCATCCTAAAATGTCTGCTTTGTCTATTTTCAGGGCATCCATCAAACCAACAGTATCTTGAGCGAATTGAGGTATGGAAAATTCTTTACTACCTGAAGATGTGTTTCCAATCCCTCTGTTATCAAGGGTTATTACTGTATGATTTGAGGCAAGCTTATTGATTAAAAGAGGATCCCAAAAATCAAGTGGAGCTGAGTACCCATTTATCAGTAAGATGGCGGGTCCGTTTCCAAACATTTTGTATGCCATTTCAATATCGTCTACACGAATTTTTTTTGTTTCAATGTCGCGCAAATCGATAGATTGATCTACTAAACTTAGCGCATTGGACGTGGCTGGAGCAATACTTAATGATAAAAGTATCAAAAGTGATGTGAATACTATTAATGAGGTCAATGGAATTAGTGTGATTGCCTTCGTTAATTGAATGTTTACTTTGATCCTAGAAATCATATCATTTAATTTTTCAAAAATTCTGAGCATCATTGAGCCGGTTTACTGGGCAAATGATTCGTACATATATAAAAGTCGCCATAATATCCTCTTAGTTTCTGTCTGAAGAATCATGTTGTTATTAGTTACTTTTTTCAGAAAAGTAATCTATTACCTAGTTAGATCTACAGTAATTAGAGTGGATGAATCTCTTGGAATAAATTCTAAATCTCTAATTTCATGTCCTTCTAATACCAAAATTTAACTCAATACCTCTCTTTTTAGAATAGCTATAAGTAAATGAATCATTAGGCATTACCGGAAAGCTAGACAATTGGTCTTGATTGCAACGAGGACACGTGTTACTATTGGACAATGTCTCTTCAAGGTAATTCTTGTTAAGGCAAGTTACAGTCCAAAAACATTGATCACATAATAGAAATATCCTTTCATTTATCTTGGGATTTGAATCATTCATTGTAATTTTGTTACCTTCGTTATTGTTAACTCTTTTGTTGGTGGTATTCAATATTGACTTTGAATATTCACCTAAGTTATCTCAATAATCTACATTAATTAATTTAGAGCTTTCGGTTATTTATATTTCTGAATCAGCTTGGATATCCTGCTTGGAATTATCAAATTAATAATAGATGTAGTCTTAAGTGACCAAATCTCTGGGTTTGCAAGCTAATCTTGTGCAGAATTAATTTTCGATTGGAAGACTAAAGCTAAATGTAGCTCCTCTGCCTAGATTGTTTTCTGCCCATATTTTGCCACCGTGTGCCTCAACAATACCTTTTGAAATGAAGAGTCCAAGTCCTGTGCCCACATCCGATTTTGATGCAAATTTTGTAAATAACTTGGACATAATTTCTGGATCTATTCCAGGGCCCATGTCTTGTACGCTTGTGATAAGAAAGTCCTGTCCATTTTGCTTTTCCCTTTTTAACATTACATGAATTTTTCCTTCTTGACTAAAACTGATTGCATTATCAAGTATGTTACAGAACACTTGCGTTATCCTGACCTTGTCTATTGTAGCATTGATGCTTTTTATTCCATTCTGAACTATTATCAATTTGGAATTTTCATTGTTGATTTCAGTGTTTTTTTCTTCTAATTTGTGGTTATAACTATCAACTATATCCTTCATTACCTTGCTAGCATCAACAACTTCTTTTATTAAAACCAACGAATTGTTCTCGATCCGGGTCACATCTAACATTAATCGTGAAAGTCTCTCGAGTCTCTTTGCATTCAATATGACTTCATCAAGTAACCGTCTATGCTCATGATTGTCAATCTTTGAATAAAGCAATTCTGAAAAACCAATAATTGGCTGAATGGGATTTCGTAATTCATGTGCAGCAATATTCACAAAATCTTTTTCCAACAATTCTACTTCTTTCATCTTCTCAAAAAGCTCTGCCTGTCTCCAAAAACTTTCGAATACAGCCAAATAAGATGAGGTAATAGTAGGGCTCATTGAGTATGTGGATAGTCCAACCGCTTCATAAGATGTATTTTGTTTATCATCCTTTAGCTCCAAAATGAGACACTGTTTAGAATCTACCACAAGTATTGAAATCTTTGTTTCAAGATTTGCACTTATGGTCCTAATATCAATTTTAGGAACGTTGGATTTTGTTTGTTCTATTAGCACTTCTGATTTATCAGAAGATGGCAGTAACATTCTAATCTTTACTTTTTGCTTTTCTGATGCATTTTTCAATAGTGTTAATGCTCCCATAGTAATTTGCCGCTTTAAGGCGTTAGAAGAGGAAAATAGAACATCGATCTCTTTTCGAGCAGAGCTTACCATATCCCAGCCGCGAGCAATTGAGTCGACGGGATTCCGAATTATTTCTATTTCCGCAATCCCAACCTTTTCTTCTATGTCTTTAATTCGGTAACGTGCATCGACTCCTTCTTTCCATAACTGCTCAAACATGGAAGTAAAATGCTTAATATAGGATTTTTCGTTACTTGTAAGAAGATTTTGGATCATACCTCCTCCTTTCATCTCTTCTATCGTGGCGACAAGTCCATTTTTGCTAACTGCAAAATTAATAGGGGCTAGGTTCTTTACATGTCTTATATTCACTCCTAGTTTGAGAAACTTCTTGACCAGTTTGACACTATCTTTTTCAATCCTCATAATCCATCTAATTCCCTCACCTTCTCCTCTTCTCTGTTTGTCAAGGACATTTTTGCATTGTTCCAAAAAGATATTGTAGGTTAATTGCATACCACCCTGATTTGATACAATTGATAGGCCTGAGGAGACTTCAGATAAATGAATCATGTGTTTTATTATTTCGTCGCGATTGTCCAATATCTTTGTCTCTTGAGGAAATGCATTATCTTGTAACTGGCTTATTCTTTCCTCAGCTGAGATTGATTTACTCCACAGGGTATCAAATATACAACGTCCATGTTCTACAATTTGAACCATATCGCTGTAAATATGCTCCGACGCAATTACGTCGCTTTTTTCTTGAATCAACGGAGCTAGATATTTCTCCTCACTGATCATGAAGTTAGTCTTCACGCCATCTAAGTGTCTTAACTCATCTACAATACCTAGTAACACCTTACAATCTTCAAAATTCTCATGATTGATTTCTGTAATGTATCTAAGTCTCACACCTCTACTCTTTGCTGACAAGAATGCATCCTTTATTGATTTTATGGAAACTGCAAGCGATGGTCTGGTATATGTCATGCATGTGTCAATGTACTTGCTTGCTTGTCCAAAAATATTTAATTCGGTATTAATGGCATTTCGTTTTCCAATGATAATCCGCGTTGAAGGTGCCAATTTTTGCATCCACCTTATTTGTTCGATGGTCACAGCTATGCTCCTCCGGTATGCCACTTTGCATGATTTTTGACACTATTAATTAGAACATTTGGGTTCACTGGTTTTATAAGGAACTGGTTTAACTTTACCTCTGGTAATAACGTGGTGATTTCTTGAGCAATATCAAGTGCAGTAACAAATATTATCTGGAGATTTGGATCAAGCGCCTTTAATTGTTGGTATAATTCAAATCCATTGATGTGGGTCATCCGAATATCTGTAATTACAAGATCATAATGTCTATAATCTGACTCTATGAAATGAGTAAGAGCCTTCTCAGGATCAGTAAATGAATCCACAATCATTCCTGCTGATCTTAGATATTGAGTAAATAGATAAGAGATAGATGGATCATCATCAATCAGCATTATCGTTAGCACTTTAGGTGTAGATCCTAATTCATTCCCAGAATCTTCTCTGGGTGATAATATCGGCTTTCCTGTGTTGTACTTTTCAATGGTGGGTTTTAGCATATATACAGGATATGAATATTTGTTCTCTTTCCAGGACAGTTCTTTAATTTCCTGAAAGTGATATCCTTTGGAAAGTTTTGGAAATGAATTTACAATTCTCCACAAATCGGCGCCTATGGCTATCCCATTGGGCGGTGCCTTTTTGTTAATTTTTGCACAAAAGTTAATGGTAGGACCAAAGAGATCGTACGAACTAGATATTTCGCCTGACATCGCAACTTCTAGTTTACCATAATCTGCGCTAATCCTGTAAGAGATATCGGGAAGGAATTCCTTCTGAAGTTTAGCATTTATGATACGACGAGATGATATCATGCTAAGTAAACATTTCAATGCCTGTTTGAATCCGTCTATATTTTCAACAGCCGAGGTTTTGGGAAAGAAGAATATTACGCCGTCGCCTACTGTTTTTAATATTTTTCCTTCGTGGAGCTTTACAATATCGGCAATTTCGTTAATAAAGACTGTATAGAATTTCTTAATTTTCCCCGAGTTGTATAAGTTTGATGTGATTTGTGTTGACCCAACTATATCTATCATTGAAATGCAGTAGCATTCTGACCTGTTGGAAAAAATAATTTCACTTTTCTTGATATCATCATATGATTCCTTGTTCTCGTCTTGTTGTCTTCCGATACTGCAGTGACGCAATGGAGACATCCTAGTGACATGTTTCTTACTATTGTGTAAGCCCTCGCTTATCTCCATACGTATTATTTAGACACCTAGGACTATAGTTCCTCGTAAGGAACAAAGCTTATTTTTATTGAAGCAAGCTTACAAATTACATTCAAACACATTTAGAATAGTAATAAATAATGAAACAAAAATGGATAGATAAATAGAATCTATCTATCGTAAAGCTTATTGTCGTGTGTGTCCTTGTGATTGTATTTCTCTATTTGAAAAATCTCGCAAGCTATCTTTTGCAACATTTTCAAATGTCCTTGCGAAGTTTGCATTAAGTCGTGAAAATTCCTTGGCGTTGTCTCTTGCATGCTGTAAGGATGTTTTCCAGGCTTCCATAGTGGCAAAAAGCACGTTATTTGTCAGTCTGGTTGATGCAATAGTACTGTCGGTAATATTGCTTACTGCTCTTGCATAATTTTCAGTCGTTCTCTTTGGTGAGGCCCAGTAAGACCAATATGAGTTCTGTACGTTTTCGACATACGGAATCCATAAGGATTGTATTGAATGGATAACCTCCTTTTGAGATTCTAGAAAATTATCTGCAATCTCCTTTGCTGCTTGAATAGATTCTTCTTGATAGTCATTGACTGCTTTTGTGTATCGTGGAATTTCCTTAATCGCCTCGTCGGTAGTCTTTTTTACTGTCGATTTTGTTTCGTCTAAAGTGATGTTGATAATTTCTCTATTTTTGTCCTTATTTGAAGACATGTAATCTATTTTGCACAAAATCCTATATATGTGTTGGTATTAATTGGTATTTAAAGCCAAATAAACCCGTAAACTCATTGATCACAGAGCATCAATCAATCGGAGAGTATCTAACAAGATGATAATCAGCTTATTCAAGGCTTAATGGATTTAGCGTTTATGATGTACAAATTTTAAATTCTTTGCTTTGCTAAGTAATTTCGTAGAATTTACGTCTATTATCGTAATTTCTATTATTGTAGACTGATTGCACATGAAAAAATTGCAAAAAATAATCTTGGTTTCACTTGTATCACTTTCTGCATTTTCTTGGATACTTTCTACAAATCAACCTGACATGATGAACATCATGATTACCTATAATCCAGTTCTAATTGGAGTATTTACAGCAAGTTGGACAGCTGGTATGGCTGCGATGATGTTTCCTGCCATAGTACCAATGGTTTTACTTTACAATAGACTCCTTACCAACGAACAGTCGATATCGTCAGTAGAAGCACTTGAATCAAAATTCTATAGGCTTAAGGTGACAGTCTTTGTTGGAATGTACCTTGTAATTTGGGCACTTACAGGAGTGGGATTACTATTAGCATGGTCCGTTCCTATGAATAGTTTTGTTATGTCCAGCAATGCAAATAATATTGGGATGATATTTGGTAGCATTTTGATTATTTCAGGGTTATACCAATTTACTCCCTTAAAGAACAAATGTATCGGTTATTGTGAATCTCCACTCAGTTTCTTTATGAGAAGATGGAGTAAGGGAGTATTAGGTTCACTCAAAATGGGTATATTTCATGGACTCTATTGCCTTGGATGCTGTTGGCCATATTTTCTAATTATGATCGCACTTGGATGGATGAATATAACTTGGATGGCCCTTTTTGCTGCAATAATTTTTGGAGAAAAGATGTGGTCTAGAGGAATTTGGATTGCAAGGGTTGTCGGTATTGGTCTCATTGTAGTGGGGATATTGAGCAGCCTTGAATTGATTATAGTATACGACGATATGATGGGTATGAACCTCCAACCCACAGATAGCATGGTAATGTGATTGAAAAAAAATAACACATATGCTCGCATTCTAAATATTAAATTTTTATAAGTATGCCATCAGTCTAAATTATCAATGTCCTCTTCTGGAAAATCTCAACAAGAAGAGATGTCTGTACCGAAATGGAACATAAAATCTGACTATGTAGAAACTTGCAATTGTGATTTTGGTTGTCCATGTAATTTTGATGGATTTCCTACCTATGGTTTTTGTAGGGCTCTTGTATTTTTCCATATCCAAGAAGGTAATTTTGGCGAGGTGCAATTAGACGGCCTTGAGGTTGTATATGCTGTCTCGTGGCCAAAAGCGATACATGAGGGGTCGGGGACATTACAATTATTCATCACTAAGAATTCAGATCAGAACCAAAGGAATGCCATTGTGAATATCTTTACAGGTAGAGCCAAAGGGAATGGTCCATTTGCTTTGTTTGCTACAACATTCAAGTATATTTTGGATTCCCAATTTGTAGAAATAAATGCAAAAATAAATGGCACGAGAAGTAGTTTTTCTGTTCCAGGGATTATGGATGTTCAACTTGAAAATTTTACAAACCCGGTTACCGGGGACGAACAACATACAAAAATACAGTTACCCAAAGGATTCATTTGGAAAATTGCTGATGCAGCAAAGACAAAGGTGATGAAAATACTAACTCCTAATCTTAATTTTGATCATTCAGGCAAAAATGCTTTCTATTCTGTAGTAGAATTTACTGGGCCATAATCTACTCCGAATATTATATTAATCTCATTACATACCCCGCATAATGTAAATTAATAAGGATTAATTTCGTCCAAAGAATATTGGTCAATCAATTTTTGGTCCTTATGACTATACTTAATATATCTATCAATTCTTGAAAAACAAGAGTACTTGCGACCAAGAGACCTCTACATTTCAATAATTTTGGCGATAGCGATAGGAGATTCGTTAATTATTTTTTCAGCACAGGAGGATAAACTATTTTTCGCCAATCTTGTGCTAAATATCAATTCCTCGATAGCTGCAAGTCTTGCAATATTTGTTACCATTAAAGAGAAAGATAGGAGCAATCTAAAGGCCAACATTTTCCTTGTCGTAGGTCTAGTATTGTGGTTTGTCGCTAATATTGTCTGGGCATATTACGAGGTTATACTGCATTTAATGGCTCCAGTACCATCATTGGCCGATGTGTTATTGCTCTCTGCCTATTCTATCTTGCTTGTTCGACTTTATATCGAATACAAATCATTGAGAAAGAAACCAACCAAGAAATTTACAGGAACAGTAGCTGGTATTATTGCTGTTTTCTTGGCATATATCTTCAGCCTTACTCTGGATCTTTCGGTAGTGTCAACTGTAAGGGGTCAGCTAATGTTTGCAGTGACCATAATATATCCTGCTTTCAACTCCGTGCTATCATTTATGGCGATCATTATTCTGTATGGGTTAAGAAAAGAAAAGGAAATAGTGAAGGATATGAAACACGATATCGCATGGACTTGCGAATTAATGGGATTCCTTGTTATTGTCCTAGGGGACAGCTGGTTTGCAATAATTGTTTTGACTGAATTTGTAGAACAACTCTGGATATCTGCATTGTTACTATCTGCTCATTACATTATGATTGCTGGAGGATTATTGTGGTACATTAGGTTGGCAAATAATTCAAATCAAACAAATACATTTCATAAAATAAAAAATACTCTTAGCAAAAAGAAAAAAACTTCAGTTACTAGCATTGCACTAGTTCTAATATTCATAACCTCAATCGCAGCTTACACGCTGTCTCAGGCAAGTCAAAGTGATATATCTAAAGAATCAAATTCAATTTTAAAAATGAATGGCCAGAATGAAATCAATGAAATACCTGTTGGATTGATTTCATCCTTGACTGGAGCATGGTCGTCGGGAGGAAAATCGATAAAAATTGCTGTAGAAAAGGCACAAGCAGATGTTAATGAGTATTTTGAGAACAAGAATTCATCTATTAGGATCAAGTTGTTCGTTGGGGATTCCAAGACAGATCCTGTTGAAAGTATAGAGACAATAGAAAAATTGGCTGAATCTGGTGTTAGGATCATAATCGGCCCGGCTACAAGTGCCGCTGTAATGTCAGTAAAAGACTATGCAAATCAACACAATATTATATTGATCAGCCCCTCAAGTACTTCTCCTGCATTATCGATTGCAAATGATAATCTATTTAGGTTTGTTCCTGACGATAAGAATCAGGCCGAATTTATTTCGAATAAGATGTGGAATGATGGGATTCGAGTAGTTATTCCTATGTGGCGCGGAGATACATTTGGTAACGAATTGGTAAAGGTAATGAAAATGAATTTTGAAAAGAAAGGCGGACTTGTTATGGAAGGTGTTGATTATCATGCTCACACAGGAGAATTTTCTTCAAGCCTACATAGAATTAATTTCATAATGTGGAATCAACATCTAAAGAAATTGAGCCACATTTTGGATAATACAACTCATAAATTTGAACCTCATGAAGTAGGCATCTATTTGGTTTCTTTCGATGAGGTAACACCGATATTGATTCAATCAAATGAGCATCAAACTTTACAGCAAGTAAAATGGTATGGGAGTGATGCATCTGCACAGAATATGCAGATCATAAGAAACCGTGACGCAGCTCACTTTGCAGAAATAATAAATTTCTCCAATCCACTTTTTCAAGTCAATTTAACAAACAGTAAAGCTGAGATAATAGAGCAGGAGATTGAAAAAAAATGCATGGAGCTAGTTCATTAACTTATCCAATTCTTGCATATGATACTTTTTGGGTAACAGCATTAAGTTTAGAAAAGATAAATGATAATAGTACATCTGATATTAATGGAGACATTGATATAGAATATCTTAAAAAAATCATAAATTCCACTGCAGCAGATTACAATGGAATATCTGGCAACATAATTCTCAATGCCGCAGGGGATAGAGTAAAGGCAGATTATGACGTCTGGTCGGTTGCAAAATCTCAAGATGATGAGAACTACGTCTGGAAACATAGTATAGAAGGTAGCTACTCACAAGCACATAACTGAGATTTCAATTTATTTTAACCGTTTATTCACCTAGCAGTGGAATTAATAAAATGACGAAGATTATAAGAAATTTTATTTAAAACTTTTAACATCAAATGGAGTCACCAAAGAATTCAACATATACAACATTTTCCTAATATACTTCTCCTTTGAAGGAACTATTACTAATTGTTTTTGATAAAATTCTATCAAGTGTCCTATTAGGCACTTTGTTTCTTGTTCGTTTACTCCGGACATTTTTGTAAGTATCATGGCATACCAGTATTGTACCAATGCATCTTCGCCACCTTTTGATTCTAGGTCTTGAATAAAGGAAAAACTAGAATGACATTTTCTACATAGGCCGTCATGTACATCTATGTATTTTTTTTCAACAATATGGCCACACTTTGCCTTTATCACTGTGTTTCGTATTTGTTGAGAAGACATATTAATCATCACTTAGTTCAGATCCGAGGTTGTAAAGATTTTAGAGGTATCACAAGCAATCCCTCTTTTTATTCCACGTGAGCTATCTCATTTCTCACCATTATCTGTGATAACCTTGGTCAAGAATTGAATGTTTATATCATAATGTGATCAAAGTGGAGGGGAACTACGCCTATGGGGAAGATATCAAAGGATAATGGCAAATCCAATTTGCAATTTATCGTTCTTGCCATTGCGTTGATAGCTCTCTTTTGTTCTAGCACTATAACAACTCCCTTATCGGAATCTTTTCTTAAAGCAGAAGGAAAACCTGTTGGAGATGGCTCTTTACGGAGCAATATAGCAGATGAGGTTAGCACCAAAATACAGGACATAACAAAAAAACTAAGAGATGTTAAGGGTGAGAAGGTTCCAAACCAATACATTGTAGTACTAAAGGATAGCAACCTATTATCAACTGAAAAAGTAAAATCATTAGCAGGTGAAGCAGCAAATCAAGGAGCTGCACTGCGACATATCTACGATAACGCTCTAGGTGGATTTGCTATTAGAGTTCCAAATGATAAAGCTCTTGAAGCAATTCTGAAAATCCCAGAGGTAGACTATGTAGAACCCGACATAAAGGTAAAGGCATTCATTCAGAGCTTACCTACTGGAATAAACAGAGTAGATGCTGACCTCAGTTCCACAAAATCTGGAGATGGAAGTGGTGCCGTAAACGTTGACATTGGAATACTAGATACTGGAATTGACATGACTCATCCGGACCTAAATGTCTACAGACACGTAACGTTTGTTTCAGGAACAATTAACGGGAATGATGATAACGGACATGGTACTGCAGTGGCCGGAATTGCAGCAGCAAAAGATAATTCTGACGGGGTAGTAGGCGTCGCTCCGGGAGCTAGATTGTGGTCAATTAAGGTACTAGACAGTAGTGGGAATGGGTTTATTTCCGATATAATAGAAGGCATTGATTATGTCACAGCACACTCAGATGAAATAGATGTTGCCAATCTAAGTTTTGGAGGCGATGGTTCAAACACTGCACTTCGTACGGCTATAATTAATTCTGTTTTATCTGGTGTAACTTATGCCGCTGCTGCAGGTAATGATGAAAAAGATGCTTCAACAGTAATTCCTGCAAGTTATCCCGAAGTAATAGCCGTATCAGCAATAGTTGACACTGACGGAAAATGCGGTGGTCTTTCTTCGTCTACTTCATCTGGAAACGATGACACCTTGGCGGATTTTAGTAATTTTGGGTCTGTTGTTGATATTGCTGCTCCCGGAGTTCTAATAAAATCAACGGCAAGGGGCAGTTCTTATACCAACTCATTTAGTGGAACTAGCGCCTCAACTCCCCACATTACAGGAGCAGCTGCTTTGTACAACTCTGAGAATCCAAATGCATCCCCTTCTGATATCAGAAACGCCCTCAGAAATTCAGGATCATCACCTGCGACCATATGCAATGGGAATGGTCATGGCTACTTTACTGGAGATCAAGATAACAACGCTGAACCATTACTTTACATAGGAACATCGTCAGCTATAACCGGATCCTACCACTACAATCCGAGTTTTGTACTTTCTGGGAACAATTATCAAGATGTACCAAGCTCCTCTTCATTACAGTTATCTCAATTTAGTGTAGCAGCCTGGTTTAAGACATCTACCAATTTTGGATCTGATGCCTTTATTGTAAATAAAGGCGGAGCTGGCAGTGATAGTTCAGGACAGAATTTGAACTATGGAATATGGATGACAAGCACC
>DATFEX010000040.1:0-23728 GCA_035250685.1 Nitrososphaeraceae archaeon
GACGTGCTCTGTGCATCGTCTTCGGGCTGTTCTCCATAAAAGAATTTATTATGAATTTCCTCTTCGTCACCCTTCAGCCACAAATACTTGCCATCAAAAGCATCCCCCAACTCCTTGGGTACCCAAAACCTTTTCTTGTTAATGGAACCTTTTTCAATTCTAAAATGGTTTTGTGTAATTTTTTTTATTTTACCTAACGTTTCACCATCACTGGATTTCACCTTTTCATCCTCAAGATCAGTCCAAAGAACTGTGGGGCCCGTTATATTTTCTTCTGGCATATAGTACAATTGGACAACATTTGATATAACATTTCAAATAGTTAAATCTAATATTGCGCTGATTATAATAGATCTAATGACTCAAATAAAAATTTCTGGTGAACGATTGATTAATAGAAAGGTGAAGTCTTTTGATGGCAGGGATCTGGGGAAAATCCAGAGCATAACACCTGAATATATAGAATTGAAAGAAGGTAATAAAAGATACTTTGTCCCCAAGGTTCATGTAAAAGAGTTTGATAAAGATGATCTGTTTGTTTTACTGATGGAAGACGAAATTAAGCAGAAATACGAACGTGAAGATCCACCTTTAAAATCAGAAATACTAGAAGCAGAACGATCTGGTGAAGGCTATACCTCTTATCACGAAGTTATACCGTTCATGGCAAAGGAACCTGGCGTGCAATTGAAAGGAGAAAAAACCGGAACTACTATTAACATACCATGGGAAGATGTAATACATAAGCATGTAAGAGCTAAAGATGATGTAGACATAGGCGACGTTGACAGGGTTGGAAATGAATTCATTGTAGTACGAGAAGGCGTCGGAAATGTTCATTTGTATTACATTCCAAAACAGTACATTACAAATTATGATGGAAGTTCTCTTTGGATAGATGTGGCAAGTGGATTGGTAAGTCCAAAATTTGAGCGTGAACATGAGCCTACAAGGGAAGAAATTGATATGTTACTGAATGAAGTACCGGACTAATGCAATTTCAATCCTTATATTGAATGTTGCGTTACAACTTACATGAACGAGTCTATAGATTGGGATAAGGCTATAAAAAAAGAAGCCAGGGGACTGGACGACTACGATTTGGGAGAGGTTCAAGAAATAAATGAAGAGTTTATAATTACAAAAAAAGGTGTAGTTGATAAAGATAAGTTTCATCTACCTAGAAGTAAAGTGAATAGGTTTGACGGAGACAAACTTTGGTTTGAAGTTACTAAGGATGAGGCCAAGACGTACAAGCATAACTAGATGTATATACTTTTAATTTGTTAACAGACACTGTGAACACTGAACAAAGGACAAGTGAAAGAAAAACTATCCTTACTAGTCATTAAGAGAATTCTAATTTATTTAATTGTAAACATATATTGTTTAATTGCTTATTAATTAGTTCGTATGCTTCTATGCGCTTCTATGCGCTTCTATGCGCTGACGGAATTTAGAAAATTGTTGATATAGCTCCTGTTGCCTCCACATAATTTCAAATATATTAACATACGAAATAACGGTTGATCTCGTAGAAGAAAACATCGATGCATCGATTGCCTCGTATGAGTTTGTTTTCGTATCATCCTTCAATCCAACAAATAAGACAAATTTTCTATCAACTAGTAAAAAGGAAGCTCTAATTCTTGAAGATTCATCAAGATTCACGATGTTAATGTCGGACTCATCCTTCATTCTTTTTGAAATTGAATCTATTGATTATCAAATGGAGTAAGGATTCTTATTCTTAATTGATCATTATTTTTTTTCAATTGTTGCAATTTCGATAGTATACCCATGCGTTCTTGTCTGTGGAAAGCATTTGACGTTGAAAATACTGCTAAAATTTCATTTTCTGTTGACCAAGCCAATTTAGATGCAAGTTCTTGGACCTCTGCGGGGTCTCTTATTATTTGAAAATCCTGATTTTCAATTTTCTCAGTCTCTTTCTTAGATATATCCAATTCATGTTCCCTTAGAACATATGTTTTCAAACTAGAATCGTAATCATATTGTTCTCGAACACTAATGGATTTAAATTCTTGGCCATACAGATTTGTCAGTTTCCTGAAAATGCTGATACAACTTTGGGAATCAAAAAGATATCTATCTACATCGATTGTTTCTTCAATTGACTTGCTACTAGTCGCTATTCTACCACATAATGCACAAGTAGCGCTACTCGGAAATCTTTTTTCCGAGACATCGCTATTATCGTTGGACAACTGCCTAATAATTCTATATTCTTGTTTAAAGGTTTAACGAAAAATTGAAGATTTATTTAAATTTTTTCTTGAAATTCTTATGAATTATATAAAATATTTAATATTTGCGATAATTACGAAATATTCAATATTCGGACTGGGCTATACATTTTATATTTTCAGGTTCTAGCCGCATAAGTGAGGTTGACTAATGTTCTAACTTTTTTTACTATATGATTTCAAAAAACTGACTATTTGTTGTAAGTATATTTCTGTTCTCTTAAGTGCATGGCATTAGCCTCAATTCAAGAAAACGAAATGACAACAAGTCAACCAGTAAATCAGGTTCACACAAGCGTAAGTAACCAGGGTTTTACTGTTGGACAAAGTTGGGGAGCTTTGAGAAAAGCTTGGAAAGGGTATCGTATCGCAAAAGTACAAAGCGATGATACCAAGATGACAGAGTATGCAAACAAGATTAGGAAAATTCAGGGTGAATTAAACATCGCCGTATCGTCATTCCCTAATTTGGGAATTTCCTAAATTTTTTTCTTTTAAGATATTAAGAATGGTAGTATTTATTAACCTCTCTTGACCATCGTATATTTAGTTCGGGAAAGTTAGTATTTATGAGTAACAACAATTCAAAATCATTTACACAAGAATTTTTTGAATTTCTTAAGACTTTTGGTATTATTGGTCTAGCTATTGCTTTTGTCATAGGTTTAGCAGCATCCAGACTAGTAACTTCACTAGTTCAAGATATTATTAATCCAACAGTAGGTCTATTTCTTCCAGCATCTCTAGAAAAAATGTCTGCTAATGTTACCACTCTTTCTGGAGGCACTTCAGAGTTCAAGTATGGAGATCTAATTGCCAATATTATTGATTTTGTCATAATCGCACTGATTGTATTTATTGCTTATAAAATCCTAAAAAGACACAAACTAATTGAAGATAAGACAGAAGCTGAATCTAAATAATCTCGTTTTTAAATCCTAGTTTGATCACTTTTGTAACAATATATTATTACAACAAATAACATCATTTTTTTTGATGTACGCAATTCTGATTTTTAAATGGAATTTTCTAATTATGAAATTTAATGCAACGTTCATACTAATCCATTTATCCTTCAAGCAATGAATCAATCTTTCTATTCAATTCCAAGATCTTTTCAAGCAATTTTTCATGTCGTTCTTCAGCCTGTTTTATCTTTTCAAGCAATTTTTCATTATATTTTTCTAGATGCTCTATTCGATTCAGTGTATAATCCTGCTTATCAGAAGTCTTATTTTGTCTGTTGAAAATCCACCAACTAATAATAGCACCTATGATTGCTCCAATAATAATTCCCAAATAAGTACTGGACGCGTTTGTCA
Source organism: Nitrososphaeraceae archaeon (assembly GCA_035250685.1). Classification (GTDB taxonomy): domain Archaea; phylum Thermoproteota; class Nitrososphaeria; order Nitrososphaerales; family Nitrososphaeraceae; genus TA-21. Next base: position 3,590 of record DATFEX010000040.1, read on the forward strand.
TGTCCATACAGTTTGGAGATAATTCTGGTAAGCAACCCCAGGTTTGAGTCATCAACCACATGATTTTAGATTATGAAGAATGCCTATTTTACTATTTTTTGTAGAATCATATGATCATATGATTATCTTAGATCAGTTATTCATTTAATGCGTTAAAATTATCTACCACTACCTGGTAAACCAATTCCTTTTAGTGGAGTACGATAATCTGTAGTAATGTTAACTCCTTCTTTTGTAGTTATGGTAATCTTTTCTATTTTTGTTTCTGGTTTTGGATAAAAGAAAAATGATTGGCCCGGTACAAGGATGTCTAAATATTGGACGTCGTTTTTCCCTAGATATACGCTAATGTTTGAAAGTGGATTGAGTCCTATGTTATTGATCCTTACTCTGTAGAATGTACCAGCTATATCCGTTGTATCCTTAGTAGCATCAACTTCTAGAGCGTATGGAACTCGTGATTGTTCCTTTACAATAAGAAAAATTAATGCTGCAACAAATATTACTCCTACCGCAGAATAGTAAAGGTAAATTCTTCTCATATTAGGTTCAAACAATATGTAGTTTATTAAATTTGAGCAAGAATCGGAAGCTCGGAGTCAGGTTCCTAGCATTTTAATGTATTAGTGCTTGAAAATAGTATGTTCAAAGAAATAATATTGCAAAATATAAATTCATAAGCTGAGTTCACTTAACTGAATTGGCTTTTGACATACCAAACTGGGTCGCCGTAGTCATTGAATTAGGAATAGGCATTGGAATTGCTATCGTGGTATTTAAAATTCAAGCCAAAACTTCAAAATTAGCCGAAGAGCTACTTTCGAAGATTTCATTCATGACATCCAGGGTGGATTCATTGTTAGAACAAAGAAGATTAGATGAACAGTCCAAAAAAACATTTGAATGTAGCAGAATCATCGACCACTTGGAATATATCCATAAAAAAGAAATTGAATTAAAAGAATATTTGACCAATTATATATCTGGTGATACGACAAACGAACAGTTGCAATATTTTATAAAGCAGAATTTCATGCCAATAGCAAATTACAGAATTCGTGAAATAGAAGATGCCACCAGACAGATAGGAGACAAACTTAGTGACAATAAGTTGAGAGTCGATTTCTTGTCCTATATAGAGGCGTTCTTAAATCTTAGCGAAACAGTAGTGGTGGATGACAAAAAGCAAAATGATGACGATCTTGAGAGTTTTATTATTTCTATAAATCTTCAATTAAGAAGAGTTCAAGAATTTCTAACAAGATTTCGTAATGAAATTAAACAGAATGATGAATCTGCTAAATAGATTCATCAGCTATCTTTATCCATGTCTTTTACTAATTTAGGATGTAGGTTTTATTACTCAAGAAGGAGAGGATTCAAAAATTTGATTGAAAGTTCTTTAATTTTTTCTATCTAAATTCGTAATTTATCAGAACCTTGCGGTTGGATTGGAGATCAGATTTCGTGAATTAAATCTTTGAGATTCCTCTTTGGTTTAGGTACCAGCATCTTTATTGGATATCCCACACAAAGGATTGATGATGGGAAAAGGTCCGTCCCTAGGACTTCTCTTATCCTATTTTCATCCAACATACCTATCCAAATTGAGCTTAAACCCAAAGCATGTGCGGCCAATTGCGAATATGCGGCCGCAAGTGTGGCGTCCTGTTGAGAGAATTTTCTGATTGTGTCAGCGGGAAAATTTAATTTTACCCTATCGGGGTTCATGCAAAATACAAGTACTACTGGAGCATTTACATAAGGTTGATTATTTGCAGCCTGTACTAGCTTATTCTTAACTTCTTGTTTCTTTATATGATATATCTCAAAACCTTGGAACCCCCCTGCCGTAGGCGCCGTATCTGCAGCTGCAAAAATCATTTCAAGCTTCCATTCTTCAACATCTCTATTTTCAAATTTTCTCTGCGATCTTCTAGTAAGCATAACATTGAAGATATTTGTTTGTACAATGTCTTCTACATCACGGCTTGGAACATCTTCTTTAGGATATAGCAGTTGTGTATGCTTATCGGTAAACATTCTTGCAAAAATATCATTCGGAAAAGACACATACTTGTAATACCTTTCAAGTTATTAAAATGGATCCGTTTAAAGCGCAGTAATCATAGAGATAATTGTTATTAATTTTCAACGAACTCGGATTTGCTTTTAATTAAATGTTTATAAGCTATTCGTAAACTACCACAAGATGGTCAAAAATGGTTGGGAGAAAAAGACCTCAAATTCCACCAAAAACATCAAGGATTATCAACAACGGCGCTTCGAACTTCCAAGGCATGATTGAGACCATACAGAATAGTCTATTTGATATAACAAATGAAGTTGCAAAAGTTCAGCCTAGATATGCTCAATCAGTTTCAAATTTTCAAACTGAATATCTTGAGGCAACTAAGATGGTGATTCAGACGCTTGCCAATTATCAAAGTGCTCTTATCAAATTTAGTTGGATTAACTTTGATAGTAGATCTGTCTTCTATACTGATCAAATTAAAAATCAAGTGACTATGTTAACAGAAAATATTATCAAGACCTGCAATTTTTGGAATCAAATCACACTTGATTCAATTGATATTTCAAAAGAGAATATGAAAATCTATACCGAAGCAATGACATCAATGGATATCCGCACTAGAAATCTTATAAGCTCTTGGAACTCGTATCTAATTCCAACATATAGCAAGTAATAAGAAATAGTTATGATAATTTGTTACTAAAGTAGGCATACAATATGGGTCACACAACATATTTGCTTGATTACTCATAAATTTAATTTATTGAAATTGATTCAACTAGTTGGGATAAGTCGATTCTATAGTAGTCAATCATAGCTGCGTCATATTGTTGAACTATCTCAATTGGTTCTCCCTTGTTCTTTCTATTGGTAATTAGTTCCCTTTGAGAGTAGCTTGTAACATAGGAGTAACCGCGTCTTCTAGCTTCTTTTAGAAATTCCGATCTAAGCATATGACCTCCTTTTTCTCCCAGGTATCCAGTTCTAATTGCAATCCATTCCATAAAAATAGAATTCATTTTACCTAAATTCTGATCGTTGGTACCGCGTCTAAGGGATTCCATATGCACTGAATTCATTTTACCCAAATTTTCTTCGTACAGGCCATATTTGGGTTTGTGTTTTTCTAAGGGTCCACCTTTTACATACCCAACAATTTCTCCCATTTTACTGTTAATTCTAAGTGTGATTAGTATGGTTTTTGGGTCGTAAAGTGATTTTCGAAAGTCTCTATCGTATAAATTTGTAGGAGAGCAATATTCATAACGGATTTTCGTAATCATATCACACATATCCCTAGTCATCTTATTCTTTACGTCAATAGTATTTTCTAAAGATGTTACCAAGTTGATTTCATTTTTACGTAACGAAGCCTTTATCTCGAGTTCTTTTTCCCAAGCTTCTCTAAAACCTTCAACATTATCAAAGAAATTTTTTCCAAATGCATCTGGTAGACTGTGTATTACCCTCTCAAACATATCCTTATCATCTTTCTGTTTAAGCATACTAAAGAATTCAACGGACTTTTCATTAATGACTTGTGAGTGCCATCCAATACCTCGTGCATTACGCCTTGCGAGTTCCTTAGCATAATTAAAATCACCCAAACAGTATCCAGCGATTCGATCACAAATAGACAAGTACAACCCTAGCTTTTCATAATGATTTCTTGTTTTAGTATCATCTTGTTGAATACCTGCCAAGGAAAATAGTTCATGTATTCTTTTTAATGCATGTTCCTTTTGCGCTCCTGCAAAAGGGTATGTTGTTCTATGTATTAATGCAATGACTATATTCAGATCTATACCAAACAACCGGATAAGCTTGCCCAGTTTTTCATCATTTCTAATAAAGAGTTCAATATTATCCTCATTTGGCTTTTCAAATTCCTTTCTTGGGTCAAAATCATGAAAAAGCGCTGCCACAAAAAGATTCTTAATGTCTTTATGAGTAATCTTATTTTCTAATTTTTGATTTCCTGCTGACAATAATGAAATAAAAGCAACTTCAAGATTATGATTGATTGTGTGATAGCCAGGATAATCCGATCCTAAGCCATGTTTAGAAAATTCAGATACTGCGTGCCTAATAATTTTTGATGTTGCTTTTTTATCAAAATTCATCTTTGCAGCCAATTCCAAAATTTTGTCTTTATGTGACGCCTCTTCTGTTAGACCGATATTGTATCGAGTCCACCATGGAAATAACCTAATTCTTTTATAGTATTCGTACCACCAGGGAAACGTCTTGCTAGGAGAAATACGATAAATTTCCTTTCTTGCGATTTGATTATTTTCGTCTACCAACACTGAATGGCGCCTTCACATAGAAAATACGACTAAATATAAAAAACTTATCATGGCAGGTAATGGAAGCTTGGAAATACAATAAATCGCATAAATGTTATCATAAATTATTAAATAAATCAAAAATTATTGTGTATTTTTTACTACCCGCCTGTTGATAATTTTGTTGATAATTTTGGAATGAGTCTCAAATGCTTTCATCACCTGATTTACCTGTCCGTAATAAACTCATGGTCCTACAGCTTAAAATCATCATTATGAGACGTATCAAACCCGCGCATTCCTATGGGCAGTTATCATTTCGGAGAAATTTCCATACACTACTTTACAGTAATTTGCTAGATTTTTAAATTCAGGATTTTTTCCATCTAAAATATCATCCCGACTTATCCCAACTTCTTTCATTTCAGATCCATAAACTTTCGTCCAATCATTAATCATCTGGGATGTTACTTCTAAATGAAACAATATCCCAATAGAGCTACCAAGTCTAAATGCTTGTGGATACAAATCAGATGAGGCCAATAATACCGCAGAACTTGGAAGTTCAAAAGTATCTCCGTGCCATTGGAATACCCTCATGTTTTTATCATCTATTCCTTGAAAGATATCGTTCTTTCCTTTGTGATTTATAAGGACATCGAACCATCCGATCTCTTTCTGTTTACCTTTATACACTCTTCCACCTAAAGCTTCGGCAATTAGTTGCGAACCCAGACAGATTCCTAATAGAGGAACTTGAAGGTTGTTGGCATTATTTATCAGAACTAGTTCTTCATTCAAATAAGGTAAGTTTTCATATACAGACATATACCCACCCAAAATGACTATTCCTGCATATTTATCAAGTTCTTTGGGTATTTTGTCTTTCTTAACATGAATAGTCTCGATTACAAATCCATCGGACTCTTAACAATTCCTTAAAATTTCCCAGAGTTTCAATCTCTGTATTTTGGATAGAGAGGATTATATCTTTCAACTATCTGATGTTGAACTAATTCGCTATATCTACTTATTCTAGATTACTAAAAAATCCAACTGTAACCTATTGTATTAGATCGAATATGAAATCTACTATCTTCTTAATTGCTTGTATCTAAAACATCCTGTGGTATGATCATTGACCATTCCTATCGCCTGCATCATTGAATAACATATTTTCGATCCCACAAACTTAAACCCTCTGTTTCTAAGATCCTTCCAAATCATATCTGATTCTACCGATGTTGATGGAACATCTTTGTACGTCTTCCATGAATTTTGAATAGGTTTGTATCTTACAAAGTTCCAAATATAGGTATCAAAACTGCCAAATTCTTTTTGGGTTCTGATAAAAGCATTGGCATTGCTAACCGTCGCTTCTATTTTTTTCTTGTTCCTAATGATTAATGGATTTAAACAAAGTTCCTTAATTTTCATGTTATCGTAATTAGCAACTAGTTCCACTTCAAAATTGTCGAATGCCTTTCGAAACTCTTGGCGCTTATTTAGAATAATACGCCAGCTTAGACCTGCCTGCATTCCCTCCAATATTAAAAACTCAAATAGCTTCGTATCATTGTGAAGCGGAATTCCCCATTCTTTATCATGATAGTCTATCTCGATTTGGTCTTTTGCCCAAGCACATCTTATATTCATTATTGTACTAGATTCTCTTAACACCATCACAGTTATTATTCTAAGCTTCCTGCAAATTAATTTCAGAAGAAAATCCAACTTCATGATATTAGTAAATTTAGGAAATATTTCCAAATGGGTGTTGTTCGTAATCGAATAAAAATTTATAACGATACTCCCAAACAGAGTGATGGTAAGTCAATAGATTGATGCTATTACGACATTCAATACTGCTGAAGGTATTTGGCTTTGTTGCGTTGTTGCTTGTCACCAAAGCAGCTATTCACCATTTTCAATTGGACTTTGTCGTCATAAGTCCACTTGTAACTGCATTTGTAGGTGGAGTAATTTTTATAATTGCAATTATTCTTGCAGGGACTTTGTCTGATTATAAGGAAAGCGAAAAAATACCCTCCGAGTTAGCGGCCTCAATTCTTATTCTCTATAAGGATGTTAGGCTGACAAGCACCGACAATGAAAAGATAAATGCCATACGTGATAAAATAAGAAAACTGCTAACCACCGTTAATTCAAATTTTAAGAGCAATGTGTGGAAACAAAGGGACGTAAATTTGGTAATGGATGAGATAGATGAAGAAATTGTGTATCTCGCACATAAAGGAACGGCTCCACAATTTATCGTGAGGTTGAGAAATGAGCTTGCCACGATTGATAGAATTTCAAATCGCATCGAGACAATAAAGGAAACTACATTCATCCCTGCCGCGTACAGCGTGGCACAATTAGCTGTAAGTGCAGCGATACTTACATTACTATTCACGAATATAGATCGTTTTATTGATGGTATCATAATGACTGGTGTCATTTCATTAATTCTGATTAGCTTGATACTACTGATAAAGGACATGGATGATCCTTTCGAAGTGGGCAAGAAAACCTATGCAGACATAGATCTCAGTCTCATGTACAAATTAGAAGGCAGACTCAAGACTTTGTAAACTTTATTGATTTTTCCTTGAAGATCCAGATGGAATTTCAATTTCCACACAATTCTTTAAAAAATAATTATTTGGATTATCAATTCATCATAATAGTTCTTCTCTTGAGAACTTGCCAGCTAGAACTTTACCGGGTTTTGATCTATAACCTGGGACACCTACTCCGACAGCAATCATGACATCCTTATCATTAGCATGGGGTGAAAAAAAATTGGTCACGGCGTCATCATAAAAAGTAGATCCTGAAGCACCAATTTTTTGATTGTAAGCAGATAGGTAAATTCTTCCAGCCAATATGCCTGATTCAAATTGGCATAATCTATAGCCTCTATTTCCTAGTTTGTCCATTATCAATTTGATGTTAGACATGATATAAAATACAACACTTGCATCGCTAAACAGAGATTGTTCTAAACACAAATATCCCGACATATCTCTTCTAATGTTCTCTTTTAAGAGATTAATTGAGTTATCGTTTCGGTTAAAAAAATATGCTCCTTTCTGGATGTTAGTTACATCATTTGCAATAAAATAAATATCTATAAGAGATTTTTTTTCACCAAGATCCGTAGGTGTAAGACCCGTTAGACTATAAAGGATGTTTGAGAGTTGTTCGAATGCAATAGGCTCTCTAGAAAATTTTCTGGTCGAACCTCTTAGGAGTATGACATCAGATAGCGATTGTGAATTGTTTGGTATAGGCTCAATATGTTTTGAAAATAATTTTACATAGTCATCTTTTGTTCCTTTAATTTCTTGCATTGATTTTATAGAGTCAGTCCATTGATGCACTTCATCAGTTGAGTTGAGTGACGATGCATTATGTAATTTCCAGATCTGGTCATATTCAACTTCCTTGTCATTTGAAATAGGAACGATATCTGGAACAAATCTAGAAGGATACTGAATTTTGGTAGCCTCTTGTTTTGACAAACCAATTCCAATTGGCGCCAGAATAATCGAAGCTTCCTTATTTTCTTCAAGGCATAACAATTCATTTACATATTTGTCGATGTATCCAGTAATCATTTTCGTATCCAAACTAAAGGACATAGCTGTGGCAATCAGATTCGCGGCAATCACACCCGAATCCCAGAACCAATGTCTGTATGAACGAGCCTGATATTTCCAAGCATTTCGCCAGGCAATGGAGGTAAGTATTATTGTGAATGGTGAATTCTTTATTGCTTGTTCAAATCCCGCAGCTTCAGATAAAAACAGTCTATAATCCCCTTCTCTCAATCTCGTTAGAGCGAACTCACCGGGACTAAAATGATATACCCCAGCCTGTAGACCACTAATATTTTCGGATACTAAATAGACTTCGATTGGGTACAGTGCACCTGTGGCAGGTGCAGCACGCATATAATATTTCCCGTGAGGAGACTTGATCTGTCTTGTAATTCCGGAAGAAAAGAAAAGCAAAGATGATAATAATCTAGTATCTATCTTGGGATTTTCCGATGCAGTGAATTGATTTATCTCTTTCATGGTAATCACATTGTGAGTAGGTAATGGAAATTCAGCCGGGAGGGGAATTGATGGAATATTGGTATATAACTTAAACGGCTTTGGTTTGTTATCCCAATCTAGGTAATGATTGGATAATCTAATACTCATCTGAGAATGCTTTGTTTCTTGATGATATTCTAACGCATATTTAATTTCTTTATTCAAATTAGTTCTAATTAATTAAGACAATCGTGTTATAATAATTGATCCGATTCCTTTTCAGAAAATTCAATAAATTGTTATCATATTTGTTTAGCTGGATGAAGTTTAAGATCCAATTAAAGTAACTACAATTTTATTTTAATCCTTAGCTCCATTTTACGATTGGCCAGACTTCCAATATCAATTTAATAGTAAATTGGAGAAAATTTAAATAGTTTACAAGAATATCATTTTCAATGACCCTCTCAATAAATTGTAAAGACGCCGGGGATTCGGTATGTACTCACACGATGTATGGAGAGACAGAAGAAGAATTACTTCAGAATGCCAAAGAACACGGAATTAAGGTCCATGGATTCACAGAAGAACAATGGAATGAGGAGATTTCAAAGAATTTAGAGCATTTTAGAAAAATCATAAAGAAAACTTGAGTTGTCATTTCAATATTAACTATTAACATCTGAACGAAACAATAGATTGTTGTAATTAGTTATCCAGTAACAACTCTCGCTTATTCGGACATTTGGAAATTATATCCTCGTTTAGTAAAACTATTGATATTAATAATACCTAGCATAAGCCAATTTTCCGCATATTTCTTGATTTTGAACTATGGTTACTAGTAATCGAAAGAGTTAATATTGGTATAGTACTCACATGAAAGCTAAAATGTCTGAAGATGGTATCGCTAGTCAGTTACTTCAAGAAAGTATTGGGAAATTAGTGCTTGTTAAATTAAAAGGAAGGAGGTCGGTAAAAGGAAAAATCAAGGGTTTTGATAAACAGATGAATATTGTAATAACTGAGGCAACAGAGGTAATAGAACAGCAGTCAAACAATAATGACAATTCAGAAAAGCGTAAAGAGCAGGAGTCAGAATCTCAAATTGGCGATGCATTAATACGTGGAGATAATGTAATTACGATAGCAGTACTATAAGATATTGTTATATTGCACATAGTTTTGACAACATAACCATAACAATATCAAAAATTACTTTTCATATCCGAGGTGTTACATCATCTTATATGTTTCGTTTTTTGGGAACAAATACTTTTTTCCAAAGGATTGATAGTTATTTGATTGTTAATTGAAAATCTTGATCGCCTCATTGAATTCTTCAATGGTTAACGGTGCTACTTTTGCAAGTTGAATATTTTCTTTAACATGATTGGGTTTCTTTTGCCCCATTAATGGAGCCAATATGTTTGGAGTTGATCTGGTAATCTGTATTATCTTTAATAATTGATTATCATATCCCAAATAGTCTGGTATTTTGGCACCAAATAATTTTGTCTGTAATAATGGGACACTTGTAAAAACTCCAATGTCTAATTTATTACAGGCTTGCAAGATTGTTAAATCATTGTCATCTCCCACGGATTGGTTCTTGAGTAAAAAAGCTTCTCTGTATGCTAGATTGTATGGAAGTTGAATAAAACGAAATCCATGATTTTTTCCTCCTACTTCTTGTGCTATCCTTACCATTTGTTCTAGTGAGAGATATTCCCTTTCGTTCTGAGGAAGCCTGAAACAAGTCCATGTAGCCATTCCGTAATAATTAATTTTGTTTGCAGATCGATACTCTTCATAAACTTCAAAGACTTTGCGTATCATTTCATCAAACTCTTTTCTATCAATATCTTCAACCCAGCTCTCATAGGCATTATGCACATAAACAAGATCGATAGTATCAAGTTGCATGTTTGTCAACGATTTGTCAATACATTTACGGATATAATTGGGGTTTAATACATTGTAACCAGAGCTAATATCTTTTGGATCTATAATTCCCTGTGAAATAAACATATTTTGCATATATTCAAGAACATCAACAGCTGGAAAATCACCATCATTGGTAATGTATCCGTTTTTTGTTGAAATAAAGACTTGATCCCGTGATATAACTCCGTCTTCTACTAGCCTTTTCATTGCGTTCCCAATATTTTTTTCTGATTTCATAGAACGGTAATTTATTGCAGTATCAATTACATTCATAGCTCCTGATTTTACTGATTCATAAATTGCGTTCTCTAAATCCCTGTCATCTTCTGGTGTAATCTGACCCAGATAGGTTCCCATTCCCAAACTTGATAGGTTGAGGTTATCAAACGAACGAAAGTGTGAGTTTGGAAAACCATTTTTTATAGCATTTTCCATATATTTTTTTGTTCCTTGAGGAGTTGCATGTCCGCCAACGGAATGATATTCACTAACCAATGATATGGAAGTATTGACATCCATTTTATATTTTAATTGAATCTATCTACTTGGCAAATAACGTTATATTTTAGACCGGTCTTTTTCATATTATGGCCAAGACTACTAAGGATTACTTTGAGAGTCTATCGAAGGAATTGTTAAAAATCAGTTCCTCACTAAGATGGATTGCAATTGCTGATTCTGAGGGCAAAATACTAAATATTGCAAGAAGAGAAGGTCTCGATCCGTTGATGAATCGGGAGGAAAACCAGGAATATACTTTAAACGCAATTGTGCGACATAAGTCAAGGCAAAAATTCGAAGACAAATTGGGTAAACTTGTTTACTCCTTGGGGAAATATGAAAAACTGGTAAGGATTGTTACTCCAATAAATAACAAATACTATATTTTGCTTACAATTGATGTGGAAGAACCCCATATTGATTCCATAATGAGAGAACAGATAATCCCAAAAATAAGTGATAATATTAGATATTTTGAATAAGAACATGGATAATCTGTAAATACTAACTTGAACGACACTTGAGTGCCGAATGATGAGTATTCCTTGGCATTATTTTTTGCCCTTACAAAAACTGATTTATGAAATCATAAGGTTTTAAGGAGCATCTACGATATCTGATATGTGTATAACCAAGATAAAATTGAAAGTGCCAGGAGATTAGTTGACTCTGAAGTCACAAGGGTCCTTTCTAATTCCTCGTTGATAGGAAATGGTGGATGTGCAGCATGTCATATATTGTTCACGTTGACCAAAACACTATCGTTAAGTGAATCTGATGCTGGAGACTTGCTTTCTCAAGCATTGTTCGAAGATCCGCAATTAAATGATAGATTCATCGAGATGGTAGAAAAAATACATATGAAGGAAAGACTGATGGGAGTTCAATTTTCAATAAAGAGTAGAGAAGCAAAGGACAGATTTATTGATGCAAATATAAAAAATGTTATCTCTGAGTTATCTTATGATATCAAACAATATGGAAAAGAAATAATTCTGAGGAAATTATTATTATCACTGATTACAGTACAATTGGCGCAAAGCATAGGCGTAGATCATCATGCAGCTACTGAAGAGCTTTATTATTTTATGAAGAAAAATAAAGACTCCGACACTTTAATCGATGAATTTATCAACAACGTATCCAGAATAAACAATCGTAGCTTTCATATTTAGATATATCATAGAATCCAAGAAATATGATTTTTTTGCCATTGGAAATTTGAAATCAAAATATGTTTCTATGGTAGTACTTTTGATCAAAAACATAATAGATAGTCTTTATTTTCTGAACCTATGGATTATTCAAAGCTTTGTGAATCTATATTCAATCTGAATAGCGATATACGTTATGTAGCGGTCATTGATGATACGGGATTGCCTGTTGTAGGTGGAATGAGAGGGGGTATTGATTCTATCATGGATGAAAACAATGAAGAATTATACCTAACACATACTGCATTGCGTAAATCTATGCGAGAAAGATTTGACGACAATATGGGCAGATCAAGATTTGCATATGTTGAAAGAGAGAAGATATCAATTCTGACTTTTTATTTGGACAAGTATATCTTACTTGTAACAATGGAACCAAATATCAATTCTCATACTTCTATTGACATTGCAGAAGACATCCTGGATATGATAAATGGAAAAAAGCAATGAGCAATTTTGATGGTAGTACTTGCAGGAAACAACAATTTTTTTACAATGTTAAGCTTGGCAGCAATCTTTAATTGTTCAATTTAGATATCGGCTTTTCACTTGTAATACTCGTACTGGATTTATTTGGAACAGTAGTATTTGCCGTAACAGGTGCACTCAGGGCAATAGAACACAAGTATGATATTGTAGGCATAATAATTCTTGCAACCGTAACAGGAATTCTCGGAGGAGTTATGAGAGATACAATCCTAGGAGTATTCCCTCCAAATAATTTTTCAGACACTATTCACATCGTATTAACAACAATAACCGCAATTATCATTTTTTTTCTTTATCATAAAACGAAAAAATATGAAAATTTATTCAATATTTTTGATGCTGTAGGATTGGGAGTATTCACCTTTACGGGAGTCTCCATTGCACATTCTCTGTATAGTAGTAATTATGTACTAATCGTGATTTCAGGATTGTTGACAGCTTTTGGTGGTGGAATTTTAAGAGATGTATTTGTAAGAGAACCGCCGATCGTTTTTACAAAGGAAGTTTATGCAGTAGCAAGTTTCATTGGCGTCATTGTATTCCTTTTACTGGTAAATCTTCATGTGCCATTTGAGTATACAGCAATAGCCGTAATTTTCGTTACAACTGGTATTAGGTTGATATCAATAAAACTACACTGGAATTTACCCAAAGTAAAGATGTAAATTATTTTAATTATCTGGATGAAAAATTTCTCTCCATTCACGAGAGCAACTATTGTTCCATTTACAGATAAAATTATTTTCATATTTTTACCAAAATCTTACCCAAATGATCTCCTTTTTCCAATTTATCATGAGCCTGGTGTACTTGTGCTAATGGGAATACGGAATCAATTTTTGGTATAATCCTTTTTTCGTTTATAAAGTTAATCAATTCTAACAACTCTAATTTTGACCCAATTAAGATACCAAATAGTTGAATTTGTTTTGAATAAAAAGTTCGTATTTGAAAGTTAGCTTGACTTCCAGACGTAGTACCGCACATTGCAATTTTCCCACCTCTTCGAACAGAACTAATACTTGTATTCAACGTTTTCTGACCGGCGTTGTCCACAACTGCATCAACTCCGACACCCTGAGTTATTTTTTCTATTTCAAGAGCTATTTCTTTCTTTTTTCGATTTATTACGTGGTCAGATCCTATCTCATATGCAAAATCTAATTTAGAATCATTAGACACAGTACTTATGGTTTTTATTCCAAGTGCCTTTGAGATTTGAATCATGGCCATACCCAGACCACCAGAAGCTCCGTATATCAACACCGTGTCATTTTCCTTTAACTGTAGTTTTTTAACAATATTCCATGCAGTCAGATATGAAATTGAGAGTGTAGAAGCTTGTTCATCGCTTATTTCATGAGGCAATGATATGATATTTGTTTTAGGAACACTTACATATTCAGCATAACCGCCGTTGTATTTACTTAAACCTCCAATTATAGAAAAATCTCTACATAGGCTCTCAATTCCATTCCTACAATTGTAACATTCATTACAACTGATTCCGGGATATACGAGAACTCTGGATCCTTTAGGAATTTCTGCAGACTCTTCCTCCAGTGAACCTACAATATCACTACCACAAATATGAGGAAAACCAATAGTTACACCTGGAATTCCCAATCTTGTCCATATATCGAGGTGATTCAATCCGCAATATTTTACCCTAATTAGAATCTCAGATCGATTAGGTATGGGAGTTGGAAAATTCTGTTCATATCTCAATACATTTGGTTCACCATGACTGTATATAGGAACAGCTTTCATAAATTACCAGATATCTATTATTAACCTTGAATATTATGCATTTCCTTTAGATCATCTTTAAACTGAGATAGGTAATCTGGAATCTTGGCCTTTATAGGATCCCTTAATGAATATCGCTTACCATTTTCGTCAGTTGATTCTCTTTTTGTTGTCCAAATTGATGAATTAAAATCTATAATGGCTTTTGTAAATTTACACAAGTCTCCATAGTCATTACTTTGAGCTGGAAACTTTTTTAGATGAATACTTTCTCTAGAATAAATTGTAGTCCATAATTTATCAGTAATAAATGGGCAAATGGGAGCTAATAGTAACAATATTACCGAAAAACATTTATGAAGTGCATACAATGCAGAGAATCTATTGTTTTGGACTTGATCGTTGTATGCGCGTGATTTTACTAATTCAAGGTAGTGGGATGCGAAAGTATTCCACGTAAAATCTCTTATTTGTGAAGCTGGAATAAAAAAGTTATATTCTTTATAACCCTTAACGCATTCAGCCACTAATTTTGATAACTCACCTAAAATCCACTTATCAGAAGGCAATAAATCTACTTTAACTTCCTCGATGAATTCAAATGAGGAGACAAATCTTCCAATGTTCCATAATTTTGTTAGAAATTTTTGTGCCTCCGCAATTTTTTGTTCAGAACATCTAAAGTCCTGACCATGATTTGCCTCAATTGCAGACCAGAATCTAAATGTGTCTGCTCCATGCTTACTGATTACGGGAAAAGGATCAATAACATTTCCTTTACTTTTACTCATCTTTTCTCCATACTCATCCACTCCATATCCCATAATCCATACATCACTCCAGGCAAGCTTATCTGTCAATTGATAGCATCGTAACATTGTGTAATACAGCCAAGTTCGCACAATGTCTTTTGCTTGAGGCCTTATTTGTGTTGGGTATGTTTTTGCAAAAAAATCTCCATCTTTACCATATTTGGTCACAAATAGAGGAGATATACTTGAATCCATCCAAGTATCAAAAGTTCTATCATCACCTGTAAACTCATTATGTCCACACTTGATACATTTATCAAACGGTGCTTTGTCTTTCCAGGGTCTATAATATTTACCAGGTTCAGGTAACATTGGTTCTTTACATTTATTACAATACCATATAGGAATTTCTGTTCCATAAAATCTTCTTCTAGATATCGGCCAATCTATTGCAACTGAATCTAGCCAATTCAACAATATCTGCCTGTGGGACTCTGGATAAAAATTCAGAGAAGATGCAAATTCTCTAAGTTTGGGAAGAAAATCAAGTTGTTTAATGTAATAATCCTGCATTGGGATTATCTCTACTGGGGATTTACTTCTTTCGCACATCGGTATCCTATGCAAGATAGACTCTTGCTTTACAATGTGGCCACCACTTTCTAAATCTTCAATGATTTTTCTTCTTGCATTATCTATTGAGAGTGTGGAATAAGTCCCTCCATTTTGACTTATTTTACCATATTGATCTATCGCCACAATTTCCTTCAAACCAAATTCCCTAAACACTTGCACATCATTAAGATCTCCATAACTACAAACCATCACAGCTCCCGAACCAAACTCTGATTTTGCTGAATGATGAGGTAAAACTTTTATTTCTCTATTAAATAGGGGTAATATAACTTCCTTCTTATGCATTTTCTCATATCTGGTATCGTTAGGATTTACAATAACACATTGGCATGCAAAAATTAATTCAGGCCGGGTTGTGGCCACAATCAAATATTCATTTTCATTTTTTAACCTAAATTTCAAATGTACTAGGTTCGTCTTTCTTTCTTCATAAGTTATTTCAGCATCGGCAATTGTAGTGCCACAGTTTGGACAATAGTTGTTTGGTCGATTTGCAGAATAAACAAGGCCTCTTGTCCATAAATCAATAAAAGTACTCTGAGTTAACGTGCGATATTCATTCGAATCAGTCCTATAATAGTCTGCAAAGTCGGCACTTAGACCGATACTTTTCATGATTTGGATCATTTCTTTTTCTAAATCATCTAATGATATTCTACAGAGTCTAAGAAATTCCTCTCTGTCTGTTTGTCGCATCCTTATCTTGTGTTTTTTTTCAGTGTAAATCTCAACTGGTAGTCCATTTCTGTCTATACCAATTGGAAAATACACATTATAACCAAACATTCTTGTTGTTCGAGCTATCATGTCAATTTGGGCATAATGTGCCGCAGCTCCGATATGCCAGGGACGTCCTGATGGATAAGGCGGCGGGGTATCAATTACATAATTTTTAGTATCAGATACTTTGAAATCATAGATTCTTTTATCTAGCCAATTTTGCAAAATGGCGTTTTCAATATTCGAGTTCCATATCTTTTCATCAATCTTTTGTTGCATCTTTTGGTTAGAACTAATCCACTAGACGGCTTCTATTTAAATTCATGGTTCAATGTCAAATTAATGGATAACTTGCAGTCCTATCAGAAATATTATTGCCGCATCATGATATCCGTTCTATAATAAAGACTCTCGCTAATTACCTAATGTTTGCCAGAATATGCGCCCCTTTATTCACACCTTCGTAAATATAAACACCAAGAGCTTCGATATTTGGAGGCATTTTTGAGGATAGTAGTTTTATTATTACGGACGAAAGATTCTCGACTGTGGCCTCTCCAGGCATCAGAAATGTAGTATCTTTTGGAAGTTGTAGATTGAAAAATCCGCGAGGACCGTTAAATGAGACGTAGTAATGAAGACTATCTTCTTTGTAAACGTATTTCTTGTTAATAAAGAACTTGTGATCTAAGGTTGAAAGGGCATCTTTAATGATTCTCTTTGCATCACTAAAATCGATGACTAGATTGTTCACCATTTTTCCAATGATCTCTACCATAACAGTAGACGTGTGACCATGTAGAATTGAACATTTTTCAACGAGCGGTAGAATATGAGCATAATCAAAAGCTAGTGATGAATCTTCTAAAAATATAGAGCCAATCTGATCCCCTTCAGAATCAACAAAGGATATTGTTTCAAAGTCACCAGATTTGACACCAAATTTAGATTTACCAATCCCTACGATATCAAGATCAGGATTATTCTTTTTTATCTCATCAAATTTCTCTAGGTCTTGAGCGGAATCTAATATTTCAATGTATTTGTTATCAACCTTAAAGTCAACTAGGACCTCTTTTCCATTTGGGAGGTTTATCTTAAAATCGTACTCATAGTCTTGGTCTAAGAATGAAAGTAATCTTGAGAAAGATAATTCTGTCTTGGTCCTAAGCAAGTTTCCCTTTCCGTCGATATATTTGAGATCTTCATCCAGAATTGTCTTCTTCATTAGTTTTATTTCAAAGAATCCAGATATATACAAGTTACTTTTAATATTAGTTCAATTTCAATAATTCAAGAAATAGTTCATTAGCATACCCACCAATTGAACCCGTCTTGTTTATCAAACGAAATCATAAGTAATCCCTGGCCTAGTAATAATAAAGACATAAATGAAATTATTTTTGGTTATAACATATTGTACAATTCCGACCTAATTGACGCATTATTTACAACTGTATCTGATAATTTGAGGGGAATAAATAAGATTGGAATTGCCTTTTCAGGCGGGATAGATAGTACATTGCTTGCAAAAATTTGTAAAAATTTGAATATCGATACTACATTATTGACTATTGGTTTTCCTGATTCTAATGACGTAGAATTTTCAAAATCAATATCACAGAAAATCAATATGAATCACGAAGTTTTGGAAATAGATAAGGATGACTTTTTGGAATTTTCTAAAAAAATTAGAAATGACATGACCTGTAGGAATTTATCTCATATTGAAAACTGCATTGCTTTTAGTTATGTTGCTCAATTAGCAAGTAATAATGATCTGAATGTTATACTCACTGCTAATGGTTTTGATGAATTGTTCTGTGGGTACAATAATTTCAGATTCATATTCAATCAGGGACATGAATCAATCAGGAAGACTATTGAGTCAAAGATCTTGAATGAATTAGAATTAATAACTGAAATAAAGCAGGCTGTAGAAAAATATAATGTCAAGATAATACAACCATTCCTCTCAAAAGGATTTATTTCTATAGCAATGAAGTTTCCTATTTATGACAAAATAGTTAGCGATGATGATTTTTTGAGAAAACATATAATCAGAAAAATCGCGTTATCTTTTGAGATACCACCAGAGGTAGTAATAAGAAGAAAAAAAGCGTTACAATATGGTTCTCTAATCCACAAAAATTATAAAGGAATAGATTATCGTAGCTTGTAGTTCTTGCGTACTTTGTCGGATCGTTTTAGGACATTATTTATTATTCTTGTCGATGCGGCCAGATGAGTGTTTGGATTAAATATTGTTCCCAATTCATTCTTGTTTAAATGCTCTCCAATAGTAGGATCCCTCATTATCGCCTCCTTAAAGTCTCTATCATCAACTAAAGTCTCAAAAGCTACACGTTGTATGTTATCATAGGCTTTCATTCGAGGGATACCCTTCTTTACCAAGGCCTCAAGAATAAACTCTGCAAAAATCCTTCCCTTTGTTTTATTTATGTTATCTAGAATTTTTTGACTACTTACAGTTAATCCTTCAATTACTCTTATCATATTATTGAGCATTTCGTCCAGAAGGATGATTCCCATGGGAATGGTAAATCTTTCGTTTGCCGAATTCGAGAGATCTCTCTCATGCCAGAGTGAAATATTCTCTTGAGCGATATTTGAAAAGGAACGAAGTATTCTTGCAAGTGAGGATATTCTTTCACTCTTTATAGGATTCCTCTTTACTGGAACCGCACTGCTTCCCAATTGCCCTTTTTTAAATGGTTCTTCCACCTCTCCAATCTCAGTTCTTTGTAAATTTCTAATTTCTGTTGCCATTTTATCTAAAGAACTTCCTATTATAGAAATTATGAATTGAACTTCTGCTAGCCTTTCTCTGGGTATTACTTGTGTAGCTGCTTCGATAGAATAAAGTCCAAGCGCTTTGGATACTTTGTCTTGGACATCCAGAGCCGTTGATCCCATCAAGGAACCTGTTCCAACAACTCCTAATGTTTTACATAAAAGAAATCTCTTCTTGCCTTCTTCAATCCTTTCTATATGATACGATAGTTCGTTTGCCCAAACCGCAAATTTTAATCCAAAAGAAATTATACTTGCGTGTTGTCCGTGAGTTCTTCCTACAGAAGGTAACGAGTCATATTTCCTTACTTTACTTATCAATAACGAAATTAGCTTGATTATTTTTGGTTCAATTATTTCAAAAGCTTCTTTTAACTGCATCGAAGTGGATGTATCTACAACATCGTTACTGGTTAATCCATAATGTATCCATGGTCTTGTTGAATGCGAACAATATTCGCTTATTGCCTGCACTATAGAAGCTGTGTCATGTTCACTTATTGATTCCAGTTCCTTAATCTTTTTTATTGTGATCTTATTTGATCTTGCTATTCGTGCTATTTCTCTTGAGGCATTTAGAGGGATCATTTTGAGTTTGCCTTGTGATAATGCAACTTGTGCTTCAAAATTAAGCTGATATCTGAGTCGATTTTCCTCTTCAAAAATTTTCCTTATTTCATTGCTACCGTATCTTCCAGAGTCAATGGGTAAAATTGGCATCTACTTTATAGAATTGGTAAACGTAAAATAAATATTATTATTTTTTGATAAAAAAATTCCAATTAATATTGAGCTAGTTTATAATTTCAACAAAATTCTAATCTAAATTAAAATATTTTATTCTTATCTCAGAATAATATTTATAGTGGAAACCTTTACAATCCGCTAATGAATCGTAGTCTACTACTGGCAAGCTCATTGATAGCTAGTTTCTTGCTTGCAAGCAGT